>CBFHKB010000068.1:0-12312 GCA_965656295.1 Psychroflexus sp. | reverse complement strand
CTTCACCTAAGTGTCGAACCAAGATGGTATTACAATTTGGATAAAAGGCGTAAAAAAGGAAAAACCATTAATAGGAATAGCGGAAACTTTATAGCTCTTTTGACATCTGCAAATCTTGAAAGTGTTTCATTTACTTCAAACGATAGGATAAAAAGTCTTGATCAAATAAGGTTGTTGCCTAAATGGGGAATAAGACGTTCATTAGGAGAATATGTATCTTATGAAGCAGGCTTTGGTTTTGGTTATGCGTTTTATCTCAACAACACAGAAAGAACAAGTTTTTTTCCGTTTAGAGATGAAGAAACCGGTGGTTTTACAGTGGACCTTCACCTAAGAATAGGTTTAGATTTATAGGATTTACCTATTTTAGTGCATTAAATATGACCATGTTAAAACCACCACCTTTACGGAGTGGCGATAAAGTTGCCATAATCGCTACGGCTAGAAGCATTACAAAAGAAAGTCTGAAGCCTGCCATTGATTTACTTAAATCCTGGGAGCTAACTCCTGTTTTAGGATCAAGCATTGGTTTGAAACAACACCAATTTGCAGGATCTGATGCGGAGCGTGCAGCAGACTTCCAGCAGCAAATTAACGATCCTAGTATTAAGGCTATTTGGTGTGCTAAAGGCGGTTATGGATCGATACGAATTTTAGATTTGATTGATTTTTCAGGTTTAAAGATACAGCCCAAATGGCTAATTGGCTATTCGGATGTGACGGTCATACATTTGCACTTACAATGCCTAGGAATCCCTAGCTTACATGCTCAAATGGCTTCGGCGATCGAAACCCGATCGAGGTCTACTTCAGCTCAACTAAATAGCGTGTTGTTTGGTGACAGACACCAAATTGAGTATGCCTCCCAGCACCCGAATCAAGTGAATGGAGAAATAGAAGGAGAACTAATAGGTGGAAATTTATCGGTTTTATATTCAGCTATTGGAAGTTGCAGTATGCCGAGTTTTAAAAACAAAATTTTGTTTCTTGAAGACTTAGATGAATACCTTTATCATATTGATAGAATGATGCAAAACTTAAAACGAAGCGGGCTTCTGAATCAGATCTCTGGTTTAATTGTGGGGGGAATGACCCATATGAATGATAATGATACACCTTTTGGAAAAACGGCTGAAGAGATTATTTATGAGCTAGTAAAAGACCTCAATATTCCGTTAGCGTTTAACTTTCCAGCCGGTCATGTTGAGACGAATTTACCATTGATTTTAGGTGAAATAGCTCAGCTGAAGGTCACGACAGAAAAAGTAAAACTGACGTATTAGCGATGGCACAGCATAATGAACTTGGAAAAGAAGGCGAAAAAGAAGCGGTAGAGTTATTACAGCGAAAAGGTTATGCGATTCTAGAGACCAATTACACATTTCAAAAAGCGGAAGTAGATATTATTGCTCAATCAGGCGATTTTTTGGTAGGGGTAGAAGTGAAAACTCGGAGTACACCAGATTTTGGCGATCCACAGGAGTTTGTTAAGCCAGCACAAATCAAACGCCTAGTGATGGCTATAGATCATTACGTGCAAGAAAACGATTTAGACCTAGAAGTACGCTTTGATATTATTGCGATTATAAAAAATAAACGCGGCAAGCAAATAGATCACCTTAAAGATGCCTTTTACTTTTTTTAGCATAACTTAAACACCTGTATAAGGTTGTTATTCATAACTTTAGTAGAAAATTGCTATGAAATCTAAAGGACTATTTTTTCTTGCACTATCAACCTTATTATTAATTACCGTCACGATTTTTGCTAGTATGAATTTAGCTTTTTCTTGGGTGTTTTACCTTACAGTTATTGGACAAATTACATTGATTTTTGCGGTATATTACGTGCTAACCGACAATTATACCACCGATAAAGTGTTTAGTGATTGGTATGAAGATCGCCCAGATATTTCAGAATAAAAAAGCTGCCTTTGTTAAGACAGCTTTTAGTAATTTAAAAGTGGAGAATATCGGAGTCGAACCGATGACCTCTACGCTGCCAGCGTAGCGCTCTAGCCAGCTGAGCTAATCCCCCTGAATTTACTCATCACAAAGATAAATTTATTAGCTAAAAATTAAAATTAAAATTCAAAAAAAGTTTTAGTAGTCTAAAACCATTCTTTTTTACGCTAAATAATATAACCAAACGCTTAATATTGCTCAATGCCTGTCTAAGGTTTTAAGTTTTTATTAGATAAAATGGTTTAAATTTAATTTTTGGGTAGATTGATGATATATAGGTGAATAGTGAATTGACTTAGGTAGCTGTTTTAACCCTGTAATTACACTATTTGATCACTAATTGTAAAGTAAAATGGCTCTAGGGTTAGGTCGTAATTTATAGTTGCAATAAGCGATAGAATTCTGTATTCACGTCTAAAAAGCCATTAAAAGCTTTAAATAGCGCTTTTTTAAAACATTATGGGCTTCAAAAATTTCAAAATATTTACATTTACCTCTATAAATAGATTTAATGGAAAATTTTTGGTTGTATTTTAAATTAGGCTTCGATCATGTTCTTGATCCTTCAGCTTACGATCATGTGTTATTTATAGGTGTTTTAGTAGCTGCCTATTCACTTCAACAATGGAAACGTATTTTAGCACTTGTTAGCTTATTTACCTTAGGACATTGTTTATCTCTTGTTTTAGCGGCTTTCGATATCTTGAGTTTTGATGCCTCTATTATCGAGTTTTTAATTCCGCTTAGTATAGTGTTAACGGCTTTTTTTAATTTATTTACTGCAAGTAAAGACGTAAAAGGCAGCAAATCGGCCGTGTTATATGCGGTAACGCTCTTTTTTGGCTTAGTCCATGGATTTGGATTTTCGACCTATTTTAATATGCTTTCTGAAGGTACACTAGATATAGGCTTCATGCTTTTAGAATTTGCATTAGGAATTGAGGCGTCTCAAATTGTAGTGGTAGTAGGAATTTTAGTGCTATCTTTTATTTTCCAAAAATTACTTCGTTTTTCAAAACGGGATTGGGTACTTATTATTTCTTCGGTTGTTTTAGGCTTAAGCTTACCACTCTTAGCTGAAAATTGGTTATAACTCTTTCAAAACTATGAAGGATACGAAACAACATAAATTTGATAAAGCCTATTTAAGAATAGCTCGCGAATGGGGCAAATTATCACATTGTGAACGTAAAAAAGTAGGCGCAATTATTGTCAAAGATCGCATGATTATTTCTGATGGGTACAATGGGACACCATCGGGCTTTGAGAATTATTGCGAAGATGATGAAGGCTACACCAAGTGGTACGTTTTACATGCCGAAGCTAATGCAATATTAAAAGTGGCAGCTTCTACACAGTCTTGCCGTGGAGCAACCTTATATATCACGCTTTCACCTTGTAAAGAATGCAGTAAGTTAATTCACCAAGCGGGCATTACGCGTGTGGTGTATCAACAAGCTTATAAAGATAATGAGGGTCTTAAATTTTTACAAAAAGCAGGTGTAAATCTTCAACAAGTTACCAATTTAGAGGTTTCAACATCAACTGAACGTAACTGATGAAAAATTCAACCAAAATATACCTTCCAATTATCATAGCTTTGGCGGTGGTGGCAGGTATGTTTTTAGGTCAGTGGTTAAATTATCCTGAAAAAGCCCAGTCGACTTCAGCCTATCAAAAGTTTTCAAAATTTTTAGATTACGTTGACCAATCTTATGTAGATCCTATTAATACCGATAGTTTAGTTGAAGTAAGCTTACAATCTATTTTAACTCAACTTGATCCACACTCTACTTATATTCCAAGCCAAAATTATGATCAAGTTCAAGATGAGATGCGTGGTGATTTTGTAGGTGTAGGCTTAAGCTTTTTTACAATTAACGATACAATTGCAATCATTAACACCATTCCCGGAGGTCCAAGCGAACAATCGGGTTTGTTGCCTGGCGACCGAATTATTGCCGCTAATAACCAGTCTTTAATTACCACACAGTTAACCACCGATTCTATTATACGGGTTTTAAAAGGCCAGCCTGATACAGAAGTTAACCTTAAAATAAAACGCCCCGATCAAGAAAAAATTTTAGACTTCAGTTTAATTCGAAAACGCGTCCCGCTTAAAAGTGTTGATGCTGGCTTTATGCTTAACGATAGCTTAGGCTATATCAAAATCAATCGTTTTTCAGAAACCACTTATAGCGAATTTAAAGCTAAACTCAATCAACTAGAGATTGAAAACCCAACGGGAATAGTGATAGACTTAAGAGATAATGGCGGTGGTTATATGCGAGAAGCTACTAAGATTTTAGATGAGTTTTTAAAAGATGGCACTTTAATGGTGTTTACAAAAAATAAAGACGGTCAGGTTAATAAGCGTTTTGCGACTTCTTCAGGTGCGTTTGAAACAGCCAAAGTCTATGTAATTATTAACGAGAAAACAGCCTCGGCTAGTGAAGTTATTGCTGGTGCTATTCAGGATAATGATCGCGGTTTAATTATAGGTCGGCGATCGTTTGGAAAAGGTTTGGTTCAACGCGAAATGAAATTGGGAGATGGTAGCGCTGTTCGCTTAACTACAGCCCGTTATTTTACACCCACAGGACGGTCAATCCAGCGTCCTTATGATAATGGTTCAGACTCCTATTATAAAGATTATCAAAAGCGCTACCGAAACGGTGAACTTGAGACGAAAGATAGCATAGAGGTTGATGAAGCTTTACAGTTTAAAACACCACAAGGAAATTTGGTGTATGGCGGTGGTGGAATTATCCCCGATGTTTTTGTGCCCGTTCGAGAGACACAATTAGAAAAAGATATTAAATTTATGTTTGATGGAGGCGTCATGTCTCGGTTTATTTTTAACCAACTCGATCAGCAACGAAGCTATTATAATGCTTTAACTAAAGAGCAGTTTTTATCAAGCGATTTAGTGACATACACAATGATTAAAGACTTTGAAGCCTACTTGGGAGATTTTAGTATGGCGTATGATTTTAGCCAAAGCCTTAAACTGCTTAAAGTTTACCTCAAGGCTACCATGGCTCAACAACTTTTTAATGATCAATTAGCCTATCAACTATTAAGTGAACATGACATGATGATTGATCAGTTATTGCTAACTAATTAAATTAGTCTAGCTGCTCTTCGTATTTCTTCTTTAAGTTTTGGGATAAACGTAATATCACTAAAACAATAATAGCGGCTAAAGAAATAAACGCCGATAAAACAGCATCAAAACTAGCGCCTTCTAATGGAGCTGAATAATCTATAATACTTAAATTATAGATTAAAAAGGCAAGCGCAAAGACACCTAGGAATACCACAAAATACTTCATAACTTAAAATAAATTTTGAATGTTAGCAGCGAATAATTTCACAGCTATCGCTAACAAAATTACACCAAATATTTTACGAACCACAGTAATTCCTTGTTGTCCGAACAATTTTTCTATTTTTTTAGAAGACTTTAAGACAGCGTATACAATAATGACGTTTAAAATTATGGCCACAATAATATTTTGAGTGGCAAACTCCGACTTTAATGATAAGATTGAGGTCATGGTTCCTGCACCAGCAATTAATGGAAACGCTAGCGGAACAATTGCAGCAGTTTCTGGCGCATCGTCTTTATAGAGCTGGATGCCTAAAATCATTTCAATAGCGAGGAAAAAAATAATAAATGCACCTGCAACTGCAAACGAGTTAACATCAATCCCAATCAGATTTAAAATGGTTTCGCCAATAAATAAAAATAACACCATTAAAACAGCAGCCACAATAGACGCTTTTTCACTTTGTATATGACCTACTTTTTTTCGTAGGTCTACAATAATGGGAATACTTCCAATAATATCAATAACAGCAAACAAAATCATTCCTGCTGTGAAAATCTCTTTCAAATCGAATAATCCGAACATGACGTATTTTTTTGCAAAAGTAGGTTTCAATCTGAGAAATACAATGCCTGTCCACTCTTTTAAATGTGATTTAATTGTTAAATTTGCCACATGATTCAGATCGGAAAAACACTTATATCAGAAGCTATTTTAGAAAACGATTTTACTTGTAATATATCGGCTTGTAAAGGCGAATGTTGTGTTTCTGGTGATGCCGGTGCACCCTTAGATCAAGACGAAGTAGACGTATTAAAAGAAATTTACCCTAAGGTAAAACCTTATTTGCGTCCAGAAGGGATTGAAGCTATAGAATCGCAAGGAACGCATGTCATGTCTGATTTTGACGAACCTGAAACTCCTTTAGTTAATGGTGCCGAATGTGCTTATGTGACCTTTGCTGAAAATGGCACAGCATTATGCGGGATTGAAAAAGCTTACCGTGATCAAGCGATTGATTTTAAGAAACCTGTCTCGTGCGAGTTGTATCCCATACGTGTTCAAAAGCTCTCAGAATTACAGGCCGTAAATTACGATAAATGGTCTATTTGTAGCGATGCTTGTGCCTTAGGTGAGCAATTGCAAGTACCTGTTTATAAGTTTACTAAAAACGCTTTAGTGCGTAAATTTGGTCAAGATTGGTTTGACGCCTTAGAAAAGGTAGCCGCTAAATTAGAACACAATACGTAGTTTATTCTTGTTTCAAATTTGTTATAGTAGCCTCAACAAATCTTAAAATTTAGCCTGTTTGATTTTAAAGGGCTTGTATTTTCTGCCTCTTCACGATTGTTGATAACTTTGTTGATAACCTCTCGCTTTTTTGTGATCAAAAAGTGAACTAATTTTTGATATTTGTTACTGCCCATTTACTAAATTATAATCCTCAAAATCATTAAACTATGTCGCAGGTAGAGCCTATTTTGCAAGAAAACGAGAACCGATTTGTACTTTTTCCTATCAAACACCACGATATTTGGAAATGGTATAAAAAATGTGAGGCTAGTTTTTGGACAGCCGAAGAAATTGATCTCCATCAAGACATTACCGATTGGAAATCAAAATTAAGTGAGGATGAGCAATATTTTATTAAACACATTTTAGCTTTCTTCGCTGCTTCAGATGGTATTGTAAATGAAAATTTAGCCGAAAATTTTGTAAATGAAGTCCAATATACTGAGGCTAAATTCTTCTACGGTTTTCAAATCATGATGGAAAATATCCACTCGGAAACCTATTCACTATTAATTGATACCTATGTTGATGACGATAAAGAGAAAGATCAACTCTTTAAAGCGATAGAAAACTTTCCAGCGATTAAGAAAAAGGCAGATTGGGCTTTAAAATGGATCGAGTCAGATTCATTTGCAGAACGCTTAATTGCTTTTGCCGCTGTTGAAGGTATTTTCTTTTCGGGCGCCTTTTGCTCTATTTTCTGGTTAAAAAAACGTGGCTTAATGCCAGGTTTAACCTTTTCTAATGAGCTTATTTCGAGAGATGAGGGCGTACATTGTGATTTTGCGGTTCACCTTCATAACCACCACTTAATCAATAAAGTGCCAAAAGAGCGCATTAGATCTATTATAGTAGATGCGCTTAATATTGAACGCGAGTTTATTACTGAATCACTTCCAGTGAGCTTGATTGGGATGAACGCCAATTTAATGACGCAGTACTTGGAGTTTGTAACCGACCGTTTGCTTGTTGAATTAGAATGCGAAAAAGAATACGGCACAGCTAACCCATTTGATTTTATGGATATGATTTCACTTCAAGGTAAAACTAACTTTTTTGAAAAGCGCGTAGGCGAATACCAAAAAGCTGGTGTGATGTCCCAAAATAAAGAAGAAGATAACCAAATTAGCTTCGATGCCGATTTTTAAAATTAACCCTTAGCTTAACCATTTAAATACCACCACGCCATGCACGTCATTAAAAGAAACGGACAAAAAGAACCGGTAATGTTTGATAAGATTACCGCCCGAATAAAAAAACTATGTTACAGCTTAAACCCATTAGTAGAACCAACGAAAGTCGCCATGCGCGTAATCGAAGGTCATTACGATGGTGTAACCACGAGCGAATTAGATAACTTAGCGGCCGAAGTGGCTGCAACCATGACGGTATCTCACCCCGATTATGCGCAGTTAGCAGCCCGAATTTCGGTGTCTAATCTTCATAAAAACACGAAGAAAACCTTTAGCGAGGTCATGGCCGATCTTTACGATTATGTGAACCCACGTACAGGGAAAAAAGCACCATTGTTAGCTGATGATGTCTATGAGATTATCCAAGCTAATAAAGACTTTTTTGACTCAAGAATTATCTACAGCCGTGACTTTAATTACGATTATTTTGGATTTAAAACCTTAGAACGGTCTTACCTCTTAAAGCTAGACGGTAAAATTGCTGAACGCCCGCAGCATATGTTAATGCGTGTCTCTATCGGGATTCATAAAGACGATCTCGAATCGGCTATTGAAACCTATGAGTTAATGTCTAAAAAGTATTTTACGCACGCTACACCAACCTTATTTAATTCTGGAACCCCAAAACCACAAATGTCGTCGTGCTTTCTGTTAACCACTAAAGATGATAGTATTGACGGTATATACGACACCTTAAAACAAACCGCTAAGATTTCACAATCGGCGGGTGGGATAGGCTTGTCTATTCATAATATTCGAGCAACAGGCTCATATATTGCAGGGACCAATGGTACTTCTAATGGTATTGTACCAATGTTGCGTGTCTTTAACGATACGGCTCGTTATGTCGATCAAGGTGGTGGAAAGCGTAAAGGTTCATTTGCGATCTATATAGAGCCTTGGCATGCCGATATTTTTAGCTTCTTAGATTTAAAGAAAAATCACGGTGCCGAAGAGTTAAGAGCCCGCGATTTATTTTATGCCATGTGGGTGCCAGACTTGTTTATGAAACGGGTTGAAGAAGATGCCCAATGGACCCTAATGTGTCCTAATGAATGCCCAAATCTATGTGATATGCATAGCGAAGAATTTGAGGCGATGTACTTAAAATACGAAGCTGAAGGTCGTGGCAGACGCACGGTTCGCGCTCGTGAATTGTGGGAAAAAATTCTTGAATCACAAATTGAAACAGGTACGCCTTACATGCTGTACAAAGATTCAGCCAACCGTAAGTCGAACCAAAAGAATTTAGGGACTATTCGATCTTCAAACTTATGTACTGAAATTTTAGAATACACGAGTCCTGATGAAGTCGCCGTGTGTAATTTAGCCTCTATCGCTTTACCGATGTTTGTGAAAGATAATGCATTTGATCACAATGAATTGTACAAGATTACCAAGCGCGTGATTAAAAACTTGAATAAAGTGATCGATCGTAATTACTATCCTGTAATAGAAGCCGAAAACTCTAACATGCGTCACAGACCTGTTGGTTTAGGCGTACAAGGTTTAGCCGATGCGTTTATTCAATTACGATTACCATTTACTTCAGACGAAGCTAAAACCCTTAACCAAGAAATTTTTGAAACCCTCTACTTTGCTTCAGTAGAAGCGTCTATGGAGTTAGCTAAAGAAGAAGGTCCATATTCAACTTATGAAGGCTCACCAATAAGCCAAGGTGAATTTCAATATAACCTTTGGGGCTTAAAAGATGCTGATTTAAGCGGTCGTTGGGATTGGAATACGCTAAGAGATCAAGTCAAAGAAAACGGCGTGCGTAATTCCTTATTATTAGCACCAATGCCAACAGCATCGACTTCTCAAATCTTAGGAAATAACGAAGCTTTTGAGCCTTACACTTCAAATATATACACCAGACGTGTCCTTTCTGGCGAATTTATTGTGGTGAACAAACACCTTTTAAAGGATTTAGTAGCGCGTGATTTATGGAACGACGACGTGAAAGATGCGATTATGCGTGCTAATGGATCGGTTCAAGGGATTGATATTATTCCAGACGATATTAAAGAACTTTACAAAACCGTTTGGGAATTGTCTATGAAAGACATTATCGATATGTCGCGTCAACGCGGTTACTTTATAGACCAGTCGCAATCGCTCAACTTATTTATGGAAGGCGCTACGATGGCCAAATTAACCTCAATGCATTTTTATGCTTGGAAAAGCGGTTTAAAAACGGGGATGTACTACCTCAGAACCAAATCGGCGGTAGATGCTATTAAATTTACCCTTAAAAACGATAAAAAAGCTGAAGACCAGCCAAGTGAAGTAGCAGCTAAAGCGGCGCAAAAGTTTGAAGCCTCTAAAGCCCAAACACAAGTGGTTAGTGATGATACGTCTTTATCACCAGAAGAGCTAAAAAGCTTAATTCAACAATCTAAAGAAGCCGACGGTGACGATTGCTTGATGTGTGGTTCATAACCGATACAGTATAGATCTATTTAACAGCCCGCTAATTAGCGGGCTTTTTTGGGCTTCAACTTAACCAAAACGCGTGTTGCTATGTATTGCAAAGTTGACGCCTTTAAAGTCTTAACAAAACACCAAAACCATAACTTTATCGAGTAAATCAGCTGTTTTTACCCTAAAAAGTACGGATTATGACCACTTTTTGTATGGCAAATGACCACCGCAAGTATAAAACAAGTCTCTATTTTAGCCCTATATTAATTTTAAAAACCAATTTTATGAATTTAACATGCAACAAACGGTCACAACTGATTAATCTAATCATGTGTACATTTCTCATTGCCTTATTAGGTTGTGAGCAAAACGAGATGTCTCTAACTTAGCATAAACCAAACATAACTTCACAATATTTTAGTTTAGATCAATTACCGCAAAAAGCTAAAGTTATACCTTTAATCTTTAAAGTCTCTCGAACACTTTCAACTCATTTTCAAAAGAAAAGCAAAAATGTAGATAGTGTTTTTGTTAATACAGAAGATGTATTGTATGTAGTTCATGCTAACACCCACACAATTACCTTAAAAATTTCTCGTCCACAGGCAGATTATCCACTTGAAAATTTGGTTTTGCATTACAATGTTGACACACAAACTTACGATGAGTATCTTATTCAATATGATATTAGCCTTGAACAACTTGAGCAAATAGAAAATGGTATAGATTTTGAATTACAAGATGAAAATCAAATGATCGTAAGACAGTTAGAAAACGGAACACTAAACGATATGATGGCTAAATTATGTCGAAATAATTGTACAACAATTGATGTAATGTGCGAAAGTGGTGCACATGCTCCAGGTCAAAGCTGTTCATTAGATGACGAAGATCAACCTTATACCTATCAAAGTTGTTCACTAATTTGCACATCACCCAATACAACTATAATAGACGCTGGTGATTCTAGCTCAGGCGGTGGTGGGAATATGGTGACCAATCCTAATGTATCAACACCAAACACGCCACAAATAAGTACTATTTTTCAGTTAACTACACAATATTTAAGTGGGGTTCATAGTTGGTGGTGGGCTAGTCAAGCAACGCCATCCCAAAAAAGCGCTATGGAAACTTTTCTTGATAACTCAAAAGATTCCCAAGGCTATTACAGCCAAGAAGCTTTAGCTTTTGTAAAAGAAGCTATTCAAATACTTTTGAATAATCTCGATGCTGAGGTGGATTGGGAGGAAAAGATAATTTTAGATCCAAGTTTTGAAGGTAACCAACAGCTTTTAGATGTGTATAATACATTAAAATCAGGAAACAATACTATTGGAGATTATATTGATAATTTTATGTCAGAAAATTCCGTTGCTCATTTAAAAATTAAAACAGATGATAATTTTAAAAGTAATTTTATAGAAGAATTTTGGAGTGCAGGAGGTGTAACATCTTTACCAGAAAATTATTTAATCACTATAACGCTTAATACCGATGTAAATTTACCAGCAAGTAACCTAAATAATCATTCAGAAATTGTTCAAGCCTTAACACTTCTTCACGAAATAATTCATGCCGAAGTATTTAGAAAAATGTTAAGTGTTGCTCAGGAACCTGAAATCCCTTGGACTGTAGATTTTATAAAAAATGAGTTAAAGGATGATTTTGGTGGTCTAGCAGACTATTATGCCAGGTTTTGGTTAGAGCTACCCCCGAACGAAGAACCTAATCAGGCACAGCATAACCTTATGGCAAGTCATTATATTGAAACAATGGCATTAGCATTAGCCGAATTTGACAATTATCAACATCCTTTTGAATACTATGAAACTATATCCTGGATAGGTCTTAAAGAAACAAAAGCATGGGAGAATAAATCTCAAGAAGAAAGAGATTATATTAATTGCATGATAAATAATTTAATAAATAACCTCACTAATGACTGCTAAATTTAAACTGTTAAACATTTTTTTATTAACAACATGCTTTTTAAATGCACAAAGCTTTGAGCGCGATACTATTTTTTTAGTTTTTAAAGAGAACAAAGCCGATTATCCGTATAATCAAAAATTTATAAAAAATACTACTATATATCTTAATTTAAAA
>CBFHKB010000067.1:0-12482 GCA_965656295.1 Psychroflexus sp. | reverse complement strand
TATATTGTTAAATTATCAATAATAAATACTTAGATTTAAGAATAATTAAAAATTATAAACTAAAAATTAAATATCATGAGAAAAATTACAACTTTTTTAATGTTGTTTGCTTTTGCGTTAATTTACGCGCAACCAACAACCAATCCCACAACACCTCCTGCAAGAGATGCCGCTGATGTGATTTCAATTTTTGGTGGAGGCGATTCAGGGAACCCTTACACTAATATTTCTGGAACTGATTTTTTCCCAAATTGGGGTCAACCAGCACCTTATGTAGCTCCAGCTTTTGTTGATGTTAATGGTAATCAAGTCTTATTTTACGAAGGCCTATCTTATCAAGGAATGCAGTTAGGATCAAACCAAAACGCAGCTGCGATGGAATTTTTACATCTAGATGTTTGGTCTCCGATAGATGACGTATTTCAAATTACACCTATTAATTCTAGCGGTGTAACAGAAGTTTTGGTGAACGTTTCAGTGACTGGCGGTCAATGGACTAGTATAGATATTCCAAAGAGTGATTTTACAGGAATGACTTGGGATGATGTGTTTCAGTTTAAATCAGAAAAACTAGGCTGGGGAGCAGCGGGACCAAGAGGTGATTTTTATATCGATAACTTGTATTTTTGGAAAACTTCAGTAGATCCAGCAATAGATGCAACATTATCAAGTCTTGAAGTTGACAATACATTAATAGCAGGATTTGCTCCAAATATTACTGAATATGATTTTTCAGTTTTAGCGGGAACTACTACAGTTCCACAAATTACTTCTGCTACAACAAATCAAACTGGAGCTAATGCTGTAATTACGCAAGCTAGTGCAATACCTGGAACAGCTTCAGTTGTTGTGACTGCTGAAGACGGTACAACTACACAAACTTACACTGTAAATATTGTAATAGAAGGCCCTTCTACTGCAGCACCAACTCCACCGGCTAGAGCATCTACTGATGTTATTTCCCTGTTTAGTGAGGCATATACAGATATTTCAGTTACAACTTGGTCTGCACCATGGGATAGCGCAGATATCGTTGATGTTATGGTAGATGGCAATGAAACTAAAAAAGTGACATTTGGTGCATTTTTAGGTGTTGATTTTAGTGCAAATGCTTTTGACGCTACTCAAATGACTCATTTCCATATAGATTATTGGATTGATGAAGATCTTTTAAACAAAGATTTTAACATCAAATGGTCAAACCATTTAGGAGGTGCTGGAGAAACAAATGCTTATGATTTGAGTAATAATATCAGTGGTCAAACACAAGGACAATGGATAAGCCTTGATATTCCTCTTTCTGACTTCACTCCTGTAAACGGAGCAGATAGGTCTGCTTTTGCTCAATTTTTAATCACATCAAATGTTAATGTTGCTTATATAGATAATATCTATTTACACAAAAACACAACATTAAACAACACAACTTTTGCTCAATCTAAATTTTCAGTGTACCCGAATCCATCTAGCGGTATCTGGACTATTGAATCTGAGGTAGAAATGACTTCAGTTCAATTATACAATATTTTAGGTAAATTAGTAGCAAAACAAACAATTGAAGGGAAACAAGCGTCTATTTCAACAGAAGGCTTGGCTTCAGGCGTTTATTTTGCTAAAGTGAGTAATGGTAACGAAAACACAAAAACACTACGACTAGTTAAAAACTAATTATTAAGCTGTTTAGTTATTGAAAGCCTGAGACTAACTCTCAGGCTTTTTTAATTTAGAATTAAAAATACTTATTAAAAAAACAAAACTGTTTTTGTAAAATAAGTAAAGTTTAAATAGATTTGAATAGATATGACAACACTTAAAGAACTTTCAAAATTGCTAAACGTTTCGGTATCTACCGTTTCCAAAGCGCTAAATGATAGCCCTGATATTGGACCTGCTACCAAACAAAGGGTTCGTGAAGTTGCTGAACTTTACAACTATAAACCTAACAAAATGGCGCTAGGTTTAAAGATTAATCAAACCAAAACAATAGGTGTAATTATCCCCGATATTTTAAATCAGTTTTTTGCAAAAGTCTTATATGGGATTGAGAAAACAGCTAGCGAGAAAGGCTATGATACTATTGTTTGTATAAGTCATGAAACTTACCTGGATGAGCAAAAAAATATTGAAGTCTTAACCAATGGTCGCGTTGATGGGATTATTATGTCACTTTCTACCGAAACCTTAGATAAAAATCACGTTAACCACCTGAAGCGTATCCATTCAAATAAACAGCCTATTGTGTTGTTTGATCGTGTTTCAGATAAAATTAATTGTGATAAAGTGGTCATTGACGACCAACAATCTATTTACAATGCCACCGAATTTTTAATTAAGCAAGGTAAAAAAAATATAGCCTTTGTTAGTAATATTTCGCATTTAGCGATTGGTGCCTTACGTCAAAAAGGCTATGAAAAAGCTTTAAAAGCAAATCAGTTAAACGTTGAGCCTCGATGGGTGCTTAACTTATTTGATCAAGAAAATACACAGGAGCGCATTAAATCGTTTCTTGAACATGAAACAATTGATGCCATTATTTCGGCAGACAATACCTCTGGAATTATGGTTGTAAATATCGCAAAAGACCTAGGCTTTTCTATCCCTAAAGATATTGCTGTAATTGGATTTGGAGATGAACAAACATCAAACCTATCTTACCCACAAATGACGTACATTAACCAAAATGCTGAAGATATTGGTCGTGAAACAACCACCTTATTAATACAGCGTTTAGAGGAAAAAAATAAAGACAAGATTAATTATAAAACCATTAAAATGTCGACCTCACTTAGTGAAAAGTCAAGTACTTAAAAAGCCATTGCTACTGCAATGGCTTTAACTCATAATATAGTTGATGTAACTTAGTTCTTAAGATTTTGGGGTAGTCATTACCACCTCATCACAGTTTACTTCTGTGATAAAGCGTTTTTCACCTTCTTTCGTTTCATAAGAACGGGAACTTAATTTTCCACGAATAATCACTTCTTGACCTTTTACAACATACTTTTCAATAATATCAGCTGTTTTTCCCCAAGCGATAATATTATGCCAATCGGTTGAGGTGACCTTCTCACCATCTTTTTTAGTGTAATAATCGTTAGTGGCTAACGAAAACTTTACTAGTTTTTTTCCTGATTCTAAGTTGACGACTTCGGGATCTTGTCCTAAATGTCCCATTAATTGTACTGAATTTTTTAGCGTGCTCATAACGTTAAAATTTTTAATTAAGAGTAAGAAAGACTCAGACGATCTGAGCCAAGTTGCTTTTCAACAACGGGACAAATATCAATCAGGTTCGATCACTTAATCGTCTAATAACCAATTACTTCCTTTTATTGTCGTTTGTAAACGTTTGTTGTTAGTTGTAAAAAAAGGAACTATTTCAGAATGTTCAAGTATTAAACTGGTCTTCAAGTACATAAAAATGAATGTTGTAGCAGGTTTTAACCCTTCATAAATAATGGAGTAAATTGACTTTTTAAATATTACTTTTAAAATAAAATGTAACAATTTTTGATTTCTGCATCTAAAGGGAAATCAAAATATAAAATCATGAAAAATCTTACTTTAGTTTTAGTCTCATTTATATTTTCTCTATCAATTTATGCAAAACATGAAGATCAACCTATTCATGTGGAAGTGACAGGAAAAGGTGAACCTTTAGTATTAATACCTGGCTTTACTGTTCCTGGAGATATTTGGAACCCCTTGGTAAAACATCTTGAAAAGAACTACGAATGCCATGTAGTTACTTTAGCTGGATTTGGGGGAAAAGAACCCATAGAATTTCCGTGGTTGCCTAAAGTTAATGAGTCACTAAAAAGCTATATCTTAGAAAACAACTTACAAAATGCAACCATCATTGGGCATAGTTTGGGCGGAACAATTGCTACTTGGCTGGCGACACAAAAGGATATAACACTCTCTGAAATTATACTAATTGACGCACTTCCTGCTTCTGGAGCATTGATGATTCCAAATTATAATCCTGAAAATTTGATTTATGAAAGTCCCTACAACCAGCAACAACTAGCAATGGACGATCACAGTTTTAAGCAAACTGCGACATCAATGGCAAAGCAAATGAGCCTTAAAAAAGATGCTCAAGTAAAAATTACAAACTGGATAGTAGAATCTGACCGTAAAACCTATGTGTATGGTTATACCGATTATCTTAAATTAGATCTTAGACAGGATTTAAAAACCATTTCAATTCCAGTTACTATAATTGCAGCGTCACAACCCTATGGTGAGGAAATGGTTAAACAAACCTATCAAAATCAATATGCTAACCTCGAAGAATACAATTTTATAATAGCAAAAAACAGCGCCCATTTTATAATGCTTGACCAACCTGAGTGGTTTTTAAAACAAATACAAACGCTATTACCATCTAAAAAATGATATCCGAACAAGAATTTACTACCATCTATAACTTGCACGGCTCTAAAGTTTATCGATTATGTTTAGGCTATGCAACAGGTAATCATGATCTCGCTAAAGAATGGCATCAAGAAACGTTTATAAAGGTTTGGAATCATCGAAACTCATTTAAAGGTCAGTCGTCTATAGAGACTTGGATTTATAGAATTGCCGTAAATGTCTGTTTAGGCGATTTGCGTAAAGCTAGAAAAAACATCAATATTAACGAAGAGGTCTTATCAACGCCTACCAATAATAATAATGACACTAATCAAGGTCAAATCAAAAAAATGTATCACTGTATTGACCAACTCAACGAACAAAATAGAGCCATGATATTATTAGAGCTGGAAAACATACCGCAAACTTCTATTGCAGAAACTGTTGGTCTAGCGCACGGCACACTACGAACTCGCTTAAGTCGTATTCGAAAATCACTTTTAAAATGTATCAAAAATGAAAAATGATCACTTAACTAAATTATGGGAGATGCAAGCTAAAAATAGCTCAAATCTTAATCCTCAAGATATAATTACAGAAGCAAAGAAACAACGCAACGGACAATATATAAGCATCAGTGTGATGTCCTTAACCGTGGTCCTATTAATTATTTATGCTTTTTATTATGCATTTAGCCAATGGAATACCTTTAATTTAGGTTTAATTCTCATGATTACTAGCCTTACATTTCGAATTATCTTGGAATTCTATTCGCTATACCGTAAAGAAAGGCAACTCCTGAACATGAGCCAAAAAGCTTACCACAACTATTTAAAAAAGTACTACAAAACTAGACAACTAATAAATTATGTGATTACACCTCTATGCATTACCGTTTATACGTTTGGATTTTACTTGCTACTACCTTACTTTAAAGAATACTTTTCTAATGGATTTTATACGTACATAAAAGTTTCAGGCCTTATTTCTCTTCTTGTCATTATCGCTATTATTATTAAAAGCACGGTCAAAGAACACCATTTTTTAAAACGATTAAATCGACAATAAATCATCATATAGAGAAAAAAGTAACTACGCCTCATCATTACGATATGCGTTCAGCTAAGGCTTTACCAACTATACTCCCAATGGCAACGCCCATACCTCCTAACCTCACGGCACAATGCAAATTATTTGAAACCGATTTAACCATCGGTTTTTTTTGTTGACCAACGCCTAAAATGCCACTCCAACGTTGATCAATTTCGACATCGTGATCGGGTAAAATTACCTCGTGCAATAGTGTTTCGAGAGCAGTTTGAAGTTGGTTAGTGAGTCCAAAATGCGGTGTTGTTTCAACCTCTGGTGATAAATTTCTAGCACCACCAAGTAAAATACGATTGTGAATATTTCTAAAATACACATAACCTTCATCTAGATGAAAGCATCCTTTAAGTTGTAAATTCTTTATGGGTTTGGTGATTAAAACTTGATTTCGAGCTGGCGTTACCTTAACATCAAGCAAATCTTTTGCAAAAGCATTAGTCGCTACAAAGGTATGTTGTGCCGTAAATTCAAGGTTGTGAAGTTGAATTTTAACCGAAGAAGCTTCAGCTGAAACACTTAAAACTTCGGCTGAATTTAGTACTAAAATTCCTTTAGATTGAACGTTTTGCAGTAACTGCCGCATCATTTTTCCCGTATCAATTTGGCCTTCTAACTGGTGCTGAATTAATTGGGGTAAGCACGATTTAAAGTTGAAGTTATTAGGCTTAAGATGAAATACATCGGTTTTAAAAATAGGATGTAACAACTCATTTAATCGCTTCATCTGCTGGTCGCAGGCTTCAAAACGCTTTTGATCTCGGTTTAAAAAGACTTCATAACCGCCATATTGTTGATAATCGATTGCTTTATCTCCTAAGGTATCGCGCAATAACTGTAAGCCTTTATAACGTTGGTTAACAAGGTTAAAAACCTCATCTTCGGTATGATGTTCTAAATCGGCTAGGAGTTCACTCACGCTGCCAAAACAGGCAAAACCTGCATTTTTAGTACTCGCGCCTTGTGGTAATTGGCCACGTTCAAGCACAAGAATTTTAGCCTTTGGATAGTGTTGGCGCAAGGCTAACGCACAATTTAAGCCAACAATACCGCTTCCGATTACACAAAAATCGACCTTAGAAAACCAGGATTGCTGCTCCCAATACGATAAATTCATGCCCAGTTATTTAAAATAGTCTTTAATCACTTCTTCGGCTTTTGCCTGGTGATCTTGATGCACGTAAACTTCAATATAACCAAAAAGTGACGCATGAGCAGAGTCTGTTTTATTAATCATATGTGGGGCAATACCTTGCTCTTCTAAAGCACGCACAATACCGTTGGCTTCAATCTTATTTTTCGAACTATACACACGTATTTTATCCATTCTATTCATTTTTTAATCGGTGAATGTAAGTTAACTTAATCGTCACAAACTTTGTTGCAATGGACTAAAATTATCATATTTTAAAGTAAATGCCCTTAAATTATTGATTTTAAATTATGCTTACGATAATCATAAAGCGGTAATCAAGTCAAAATTACACCTACAAACCTTCATATTTCGACTAAACTAAACTTTATTGTATTTTAGAAGTCAAAGTTACAACCTACAAAATTTAGTTTATGAAATCGGTTATATTCGTTTGCTTCGCTCTTATCGTTAATCAATTTAGTTTTTCACAAGACCATCAACTTGATTATTTTTTACCTACCGATGTCACTTATAACCCGGCTATTCCTAAACCTAGCGAGGTTTTAGGCTTTGTGCCTGGTGATTGGCATGCCTCTCATGATAAAGTGGTGCAATACATGTATGCGTTAGCTAAAGCTTCCCCGCGTATAACGATCGAAAATCGAGGATTTACCTATGAAAAACGGCCATTAATACTGCTCACGGTAACTTCAACTAACAATCATAACCAGCTCGACAGTTTAAAAGCTAAACGTCAAGTTTTACTTGATAATCAACTTAATAATGCCAATTTTAATGCCCTTCCTATTGTTGTTAATCAAGGTTTTTCAGTTCACGGAAACGAGCCGAGTGGTGTAAATGCCGCATTGGTCTTAGGATATTATTTAGCAGCGGCCGAAGGTCCAGCTATCGAGCGCTTATTAGATGAAACTATTATTTTACTAGATCCTAGTTTTAATCCCGACGGGATACAACGCTTTGCTCATTGGACTAATAGCAACAGGAGTTTAAACCTTAATCCAGATCCAGAAGACCGTGAATTTGACGAAACCTGGCCAGGCGGTCGTACTAACCATTATTGGTTTGACTTAAACCGTGATTGGTTACCGGTACAATTGCCAGAAAGCCAAGCACGCATTGAAACATTTTATGAGTGGCGACCAAATATATTAACCGATCACCATGAAATGGGATCAAACTCGACCTTTTTCTTTCAACCAGGCATTCCTGAGCGAACCAACCCTTTAACTCCGCAACTTAACCAAGATCTAACTGGCAAAATAGGCGAATTTCATGCGCAAGCACTTGATAGTATTGGGAGTTTATACTACTCTAAAGAGAGTTTTGACGACTTTTACTATGGTAAAGGTTCAACCTTTCCTGATATTAATGGTAGCATAGGAATTTTATTCGAGCAAGCTAGTTCGCGTGGTAGTGCTCAAGAAACCGACAATGGTATTTTAGAATTTAAATTTACCATTAAAAACCAGTTTACCACTGCCTTATCTACGCTTAAAGCGGCTGTTGGCCTTAAAACTGAATTGCTGAAATTACAAGATCAATTTTATTATAATGCTTATAAAAACGCAGAGAAAGGCTATTATGTTTTTGGGAATGAAACCAACCCTTATTTAACTGAAGCCTTAGCCAAAGTTTTACAACAACACCAGATTGAAGTCCGTAAGTTAGAAGCGCCAGTGGAAGTAAATGGACAAACATTTACTCCCGAAACCAGTCTAGCAATTCCTAAACAGCAGCAACAGCAACGCTTAGTAAAAGCCATGTTTAAATCTCGTAAACAGTTTAAAGACAGTATTTTTTATGATGTTTCGGCTTGGGATTTTAACCATGCCTTTGGGGTTAATTTTGAAGAAACAAAATCTATACAAGTTGGTAAAACATATAAAGGTAAAGCGGTTTATGAGCCATCTCCATTTAATCAGAGTGATTACGCTTACGCGATACGATGGAGTGATTTTAAGTCACCTCAGCTGGTTTACCAATTACAAGATCAAGGCTTACGGCTTAAGGTGGCTCAACAAGCTTTCCAAACCGCTAACCAAGCACTTGATTACGGTACCGTAATTTTACCTGTAGCAGGACAACCCTTAAGTCCTGAAGCTATTTACCACTTATTGCAACAACTTAATCAAAACACACAGGTAGAAATTACAAGCTTACCAACAGGATTAACACAAGGCATAAATCTTGGTAGTCCAAATATACGTGCACTTAAACAACCTAAAATTGCTGTTTTAGTCGGTGAAGGCGTGCGATCTTACGATGCTGGTGAAATATGGCATTTATTTGACGCTAGACTAAGCATTCCGATTACAAAGCTAGATACCAAAACTATAAATCGGGTAAATTTAGAGGACTATACACACCTAATTATTCCAAGTGTATATGGATCACCTATTAAAACGGAGCAATTAAAATCTTGGGTAAAGTCTGGAGGTACACTTATTGGATATCGCAATGCTATACAATGGTTTAAACGTGCAAAGTTAATTGACGTCGAGTTTAAAACAGACACCTCTATTGCTAAGAAAATTAACTTTGAAAACCGCTCTAATTTTTATGGTTCACAACAAATTGGTGGTGCTATTTTTGAAGCTAAAATTGATCGGTCTCACCCTATAAATTATGGTTACACAGAAGACAAGATAGCTTTATTTAGAAACACTGAGTTATTTGTAAAACCAAACTCGCAAAGCTTTAATAATCCAATTAAATATACAAAAACGCCTTTGTTAAGTGGCTACATTAATAATGTAAACTTAAACTTGCTAAGCGAAAGTGTTCCGTTTCAAAGTTCTAATTTGGGGCGTGGCCAAGTCATTATTTTTACTGATAATACTAACTTTAGAGCCTTTTGGCTAGGAAGCATGAAACTTCTAATAAACGCAGTTTTTATGGCAGACTTGATGTAAATTTTAAGTAGTTTTGGTCATTTTTTTGTAACTTCAGAATTAAACGAATAATTGTGGTAAACCCTATTCCCTTTTTCGAAACATTTTTAGATCAACAAAATTCGGCTTTTTTAATTTTAGAAAAGCTTAAAGACTCCTACAGTTTTTATCACTATAATCAAGGGTTTAAAGCATATTTTGATCCTGAAAATCATCTAAATTTTAGGTCTTTTTTAAACCAACATTGTTATAAAACAAATAAGATAGATGAAGTTTTAAACAATCTTGAAATAGAGCTTGACGACTTTGAACTTTACTTACTCTTAAATCATACACCTAAAGCATTCTTACTTCAAAACAAATATTTTCAGGTTCAAGAAAGAGATTTTGTGTCAATAGAGCTAAGCTTGATTGATGAAGGTCTAGAAACCAAAGATATTAAGCATCAGTTTTTAGAACTAAGCCAGACTGTTGGAAAAATTGGGAGCTGGAGAATTAGTAGTGATTTTAAAAAAACCGTTTGGACTAATAGTCTAAAACGAATTTTAGAAGTCGAAGATAGTATTGAACCTGATTTTGAATTTGGCCTTGATTTTTTTAAGAATCCAAACGAGAAGAAAGAGTTAAGGGACGCGTTAGAACATACCGTTAAAACAAAATCGCCTTTTAATATAGATGTCCGACTTACCACCTTAAAATCTAATCAAAAATGGGTAAATATTAGAGGCAAAGCTATTGTTGATTCTAAAGGAACAGTTACATATGTTATGGGTACGCTTCAAGATGTTACAGAAGCTAAAGAAGAACAAATACAGCTTCAGCAACGTAATCATTTTATATCTACTGTTTTAGATAATTTACCAATTGGTGTTGCTATACATGAAATTGATTCTGGAAAGCCAACCTATTTAAATGATGCATTTCAGAATATTTACGGACATGATAAAGTGGCTATTTCAAGTTTTGATAAGTTTTTTGAATTAGTCTATCCAGACGCTGAATATCGTGAAAAAATAAAATCGGAAGTGGTTAAAGACATCCAGAGTGGTGATCCTAACCGTATGGCTTGGCAAAACTTAAAAGCAACTACAGCGAAAGGAGATACCAAATACATTAGTGCTAAAAATATTCCACTTTTTGAGCAAAATATCATGATTTCTACGGTTATAGACGTTACCGATACGTATTTAGCGAATCAAGAAACCAAACGTATGCGAGATCGTTTTTTGTATGCTTCAAAAGCCGTAAGTGATGCCATTTGGGATTTTGATGTTATTAATGATATACGCTACTGGAGTAAAAGCTACCAAAGCATATTTAACGTGAATTTAAAAAAAACAAACGTTAGTGAAGCATTTTGGCGAAAATACATTCATCCAGACGATTTAGAACTTGTAATTACAAGCTTTTATAAAGCACTTGAAGATTCACAACAAAGATACTGGTCTTGCTCTTATAAGTTTAAGAATGGCGAAAATAGTTACGCTGATGTATTTGATAATGCTGTAATTATTAGAAACGAATTTGGACAGGCTACTAGAGTAGTTGGTGCTTTAAAAGATATTACCCAACAAAAAAAGCAAACCGATCGCCTTCAACAATTAAATAAAAAATTAAACGAAAGAGCTGAAGCCCTTGTACTATCAAATAAAGAATTAGAACAATTTGCTCATGTTGTATCTCATGATTTACAAGAACCACTTAGAATGATCACTGGATTTTTAACCCAATTAGATCGAAAATATGCTGATTTATTTGATGATAAAGCAAAACAATATATTTATTATGCAGTAGATGGAGCAAAACGTATGCGACATATTATTTTAGAGCTACTCGAATTTTCTAAAGTAGATAAAACTGAATATGAAATTGAAAAAGTTAATATTAAGGACATTATTGAAGAAGTTAAACTACTACAGCACAAACTTATCTCTGAAAGGAATACAGAAATTAGATATACAGGTTTAGACCAAGTAAATACCTGTAAAATTAAACTGAGACAAATACTAAATAACCTTATCGAAAATGCCATTAAGTATACTGAAGAAGGGAAAAAACCAATAATTGAAATTAAAGGAGAAAAAAAAGAGAAAAAAGTAAGCTTTACCCTTAAGGATAATGCTATTATTATTAACAAAGAACAAGCTAAAATTATATTTAATATATTTGTTAGGTTAGGTTATGCAAAACAAAAAACTGGTACTGGAATAGGCTTAGCGATTACTAAAAAAATAGTTAACAAGCTTGGTGGACACATAGGTGTAAAGCAGCACAAAAACGGAAATATATTTAACTTTACGATAACTGAAGATGACACTAATTCAAAATAAAGAAAACCTTGAACTTTTAAATACTACAGAAGTTGAACGGTTAAAAAATCAAGAAAATTATCAAATTTTAGATATATCTTCAGATGAAGAGTTTGATAACCTTACTAGCTTAGCTTCTATTATTTGCCAAACAAAAATAGCCTTAATCTCACTTATAGACCAAAAACAGCTTTATAAATCAAGCTTTGGTGAAGTTGACATAAAAACAGCAAAAAGCGAAGGTTTTTTAAGTCATGAAGCAATAAACCATACAGATGAAATCTACACGATTAATAATATAGAAGAGCATACTGTTTTTAAAAACAATACCATTTTATTAGAAACGCCTCACATTAAGTTTTATGCAGGTGTACCATTAATTTCAAAAAAAGGTTATACACTAGGAACCTTAAGTCTAATAGACGATCAACCTAAACAACTTAATACAGAGCAAGTTATTGCCTTAAAAAAGTTAGCTTACCAAATAGTTTTACTCATAGAATCTCGAAAAGAAAACCAACTTATTAAAGAGTCTGAGATTCAAAAAAATCAACATGTAGAATTTTTAAAAGATATTATCTACACTCTTATACATGATATAAAATCGCCTATATCGAGCCAATCAGAACTTATTTCTTTCTTTAAGGGTGAATATGCCAATGT
>CBFHKB010000066.1:0-12529 GCA_965656295.1 Psychroflexus sp. | reverse complement strand
TATAAATATTGCTAATAATTTTGCTAAATTTAAATAACATCTCGAGCAAAAATCTTTTTAAGTTAAATTTACATCCAATAATTGAAATTTAATACCTTTTAAATCCATTGATAATGATGTAGTTAAAAGTCTTAATTGAGACGCTTCACATATGCAACAGAAAATAGAAATTGCATCTAAAATATCATCTTTTTTTGCTGTACTTCTTTTAAATGTATTTAAAAATTGCTCATATAAATCAAAATATTGCTTTTTGTAGGTGTTTATCACTTTAATTCTATCGTTAATTCCTTCTTGAGTTGACTTTTTACTTCTCAATACTTGGTTTTGATTAAGTTGCTTAAAACATAACTCGGGGTGTGATTCAATAAAAACTGCTTTAAATTTATGTGATTGTATTAGTTGATCTATTTCTTTGATCTTCTCTCCAATGTAATATGCTTGTATTGAAAGACCTTTACCGGTTATTCGTTTATTTATTATATTAGCTTCATTGTAATCGTTTGCTTCTAATGCTTCTCGGCAGGGAGGAGTGAATACACTAGAAGATTTACCTGGTAATTTAGAGCGTAAAGTTCTATCGATATTCCGTTCATAATCTTGAGAAGACAATCCAATAGGAATATCTATAAACACCATTTCTATTTGTGGATAGTTGCTTAAAAATTCCTCTAAATATTTTACCACTTTTGTGATTACATTACCTTCAACTTGAGCAATTACACACCAGCCGCCTTTGCAACCATCAACGGCTGCAAAATCTTTAGGCTTTTCAATTAATAAGCAGTCATTTATTTCAGTCATCAATATGTTAAGTCATTAAAAAATTTTATTTTAGCAACAATTAATTAAATTGGTTAGATTACAATCCTAAAATTAATCATTTTTTACCAGGACTTTAACTATGACAAAAGAAACTAAGTACACTGAAGATAATATTAAATCTTTAGACTGGAAAGCACATATTAGAATGCGTCCAGGAATGTATATTGGTAAACTTGGTGATGGCTCCAGTGTCGATGATGGAATCTATATTTTACTTAAAGAAGTCCTTGATAACTCTATTGATGAATTTGTAATGGGATCCGGAAAAACCATCGAAGTTTCTATACAAAATTCGCGTGTTATTGTACGTGATTACGGCCGTGGTATTCCTTTAGGTAAAGTTGTAGATGTGGTTTCTAAAATGAATACCGGCGGTAAGTATGATACAAAAGCTTTTAAAAAATCGGTCGGGCTAAATGGAGTCGGTACCAAAGCGGTTAACGCCTTATCGTCATATTTTAGAGTAGAATCTACCCGAGATGGTCATTCAGTCTCTGCGGAATTTGAGCAAGGTGAACTAATACAAACCGACGAATTACAAGAAACTTCTAGACGAAAAGGGACTAAAGTAACTTTTATCCCAGATGAAGCGATCTTTAAAAACTTCAGCTACCGTAAAGAGTACATCGAAAAAATGCTTAAAAATTATGTGTATCTCAATCCTGGGCTAAGCATTATTTTTAATGGTGAAAAATTTTATTCAGAAGAAGGCTTAAAAGATTTATTAGGTGATCGTATTGCTGAACAAGATCGATTATTTGATATTATTCATCTTCGTGGTGACGATATTGAAGTAGCCTTAACTTTTAGCAAAGCTCAATATAGCGAAGAATACCACTCGTTTGTAAATGGTCAACACACCACACAAGGAGGGACGCATCAATCAGCCTTTAGAGAAGCTATTGTAAAAACGGTGCGTGAATTTTATGGTAAAAACTTTGATCCTAGCGATGTTAGAAAATCGGTGGTTTCTGCCATAAGTATAAAGGTAATGGAGCCTGTTTTTGAAAGTCAAACTAAAACCAAGCTCGGATCTACCGATATGGGTGGTGAATTACCAACCGTGAGAACCTATATTGTTGACTTTGTAAAAACAAAACTAGACAATTACCTCCATCGAAATACAGAAACAGCCGATAGGCTTCATCGTAAAATTTTGCAAGCCGAAAAGGAACGCAAAGATTTATCGGGCATTCGTAAATTAGCAAAAGAAAGAGCTAAAAAAGCAAGTTTACACAATAAAAAGTTACGCGATTGTCGGATTCACTTAACCGATACCAAAAAAGAAAATTACCTCGAAACTACAC
This sequence comes from Psychroflexus sp., assembly GCA_965656295.1. Taxonomy (GTDB): domain Bacteria; phylum Bacteroidota; class Bacteroidia; order Flavobacteriales; family Flavobacteriaceae; genus Psychroflexus. Next base: position 10,397 of record CBFHKB010000066.1, on the reverse strand, counting down.
TGTTTATTACCGAAGGTGATTCAGCAAGTGGTAGTATTACTAAATCTCGAAATGTAAACACACAGGCCGTATTTAGCTTAAAAGGTAAACCCTTAAACTCGTATGGTTTAAATAAAAAAATTGTCTACGAGAATGAAGAATTTAACCTACTGCAAGCTGCTTTAGATATTGAAGATTCATTAGAAAATTTAAGGTATAATAATATTGTTATAGCAACTGATGCAGATGTTGACGGCATGCACATTAGGTTGTTAATTATAACCTTCTTTTTACAGTTTTTTCCTGAACTAATTAAAAATGGCCACTTGTACATATTACAAACCCCATTGTTTCGTGTAAGAAATAAGAAAGAGACCATTTATTGCTATTCCGATCTAGAAAGAAAAAATGCCATTCAAAAACTATCAGGTCAACCAGAAATTACTCGATTTAAAGGTTTGGGTGAAATTTCGCCAGATGAATTTAAACACTTTATAGGCGACGATATACGCTTAGACCCCGTAATGCTCGAGAAAGAACAAAGCATTGACCATCTTTTAAAGTTTTATATGGGTAAAAACACCCCTGATCGGCAAGAGTTTATAATTAATAATTTAAGAGTAGAAATTGATTTATTAGATGATATCGCAAATGAGATTAACTAATTACAGAGCTACAAAACTAATCCCTAGCGTTTACTTCTTTTGTGTCGCTATTGCTGCATTATTGGTGTTTTTATTCCAAATAATGGGGACACAGTTTTTACCCTCAGTTAAGTATTTAGTCGCTATTGAAGTAGGTATTGCACTCTTCTTAATTTACACGTTTGTAAATGGAAAGTATATCGAATATGACAGCGAAGGTTCTTTAATAAGTTTTTACACCAGAGGTATTCTTTTATCTGAATTACTTAATTATCGTGATAAGCGATTTAACCTTAAGCGCGAAAGCATTTACGATTTTAAAATAATTAATTTATTTTTTTACAAACAAGTACGTATTTATTACATCTCAACTAAAACTAGTCAAAAACATAAATTTAAATTAAATATTACCTTATTAAGTCCTCGTAAAACAAGATATATGAGGATTTCTTTAGCTAAGTTAGTAAAACAAAATTTAACCTAGAATAAACTTTACATGAGTGATGTACCTGAAATAACTAATAATACTAATGTCGATTCTATTAAAATTAATGGGATGTACCAAGATTGGTTTTTAGATTATGCATCTTATGTTATTTTAGAACGTGCAGTACCTTCTATTGTTGATGGTTTTAAGCCAGTTCACCGTCGAATTTTACATTCTATGAAAGACTTAGATGATGGCCGCTATAACAAAGTAGCTAACATAGTAGGTCACTCTATGCAATACCATCCTCATGGTGATGCAAGTATTTCAGATGCCATTGTACAAATTGGCCAAAAAGACTTGTTAATCGACACCCAAGGGAATTGGGGTAATATCTTAACTGGAGACAGCGCAGCAGCATCTCGATACATAGAAGCACGCTTAACAAAGTTTGCCCTCGAAGTTGTCTTTAACCCTAAAACAACCGAATGGCAACTCTCTTATGATGGTCGTAAACAAGAACCCATAAACTTACCCGTTAAATTTCCTATGGTACTAGCTCAAGGTGCTGAAGGTATTGCCGTGGGCTTAAGTACTAAAATACTACCACATAACTTTAACGAACTTATTGAAGCTTCAATAAAACACTTAAAAGGAAAGCGCTTTAAATTATATCCTGATTTTCCAACAGCTGGAATCATCGATATTTCAGACTACAACGATGGGCTTAGAGGTGGCAAAGTTCGAGTAAGAGCTAAAATTGCCGCACGGGATAAAAATACTTTGGTAATTTCTGAAATCCCTTATGGAACCAATACGTCAAGTTTAATCGATTCAATTTTAAAGGCTAATGATAAAGGCAAGATTAAAATCAAAAAAATTGAAGATAATACGTCGTCAGAGGTAGAAATTTTAGTTCATATACCTTCAACTATATCGCCCGATAAAACTATTGATGCACTTTATGCTTTCACCAATTGTGAAATGTCTATTTCACCTTTAAGCTGTGTTATTGTAGATAATAAGCCTCAGTTTTTAGGGGTAACCGAATTACTTGAAAAAAGTACAGACCACACAGTTGAACTGTTAAAAGCTGAGTTAGAAATAAAACTCAGTGAATTAGAGAATCAATGGCATTTTTTATCACTTGAAAAAATATTTATTGAGAACAAAATTTACCGTGACATTGAAGAACAGGAAACCTGGGAAGGTGTTATTAACGCGATAGACAAAGGTTTAAAACCTTTTACAGGGTATTTAAAACGCGACGTTACTAGAGATGATATCATTCGCCTTACCGAAATAAAAATAAAGCGCATCTCTAAATTTGATTTAGATAAAGCTCAGCAAAAAATTGAAGCTTTAGAAGGAGAGATTGAAAAGGTTAAGTATAATTTAGCTCATATTGTTGACTTTGCCATTAATTATTTTACTAATCTAAAATCTAAGTACGGCAAAGGACGTGAACGCAAATCTGAAATTAGATTATTTGAAGACATTGAAGCTTCAAAAGTTGTTATTAGAAATTCTAAACTTTATGTAAATCGAAAAGAAGGTTTTATAGGCACTTCGCTTCGTAAGGAAGAGTATGTAACTGACTGTAGTGATATAGACGATATAATTTGCTTTACTGAAAACGGAACCATGATGGTTACCAAAGTAGATACTAAAACCTTTATTGGCAAAAATATTATCTACGCTAACATCTTTAAACGTAAAGATAAGCGTACCATTTATAACGTGATTTATAGAGATGGTAAAACAGGTAACAACTTCATGAAGCGATTTGCAGTTACTTCAATTACTCGCGATCGCGCCTACACTATAACTCAAGGTAAAAAGGGGTCTAAACTACTTTATTTTAGCGCAAACCCTAATGGCGAAGCCGAAGTTGTAAACATACAATTAAGACAAAAAAAGGGAATTAGTAAACTTAAATTTGATCTCGATTTTAAAGATTTAGCCATTAAAGGTCGGGGTGTTAAAGGAAACATTGTCACAAAACTACCGATTAAACGTGTTGAATTGAAAGAAGAAGGTATATCAACCTTAAAGCCACGAAAAATTTGGTTTGATGATACTGTAAGGCGTTTAAACTTTGACGAAAGAGGTGAGTTACTAGGCGCTTTTAAAGGCGAAGATCGACTTTTAGTGGTACAGCAAAACGGATTCATTAAAACGCTGAAACCTGAACTTACGACTCACTTTGAAGATAATATAGTTATTCTTGAAAAATGGATTCCTAACAAACCAATTAGTGTTATTTATTGGGAAGGTGAAAAACAGCGCTATTATGTTAAGCGTTTTGTAGTTGAACACCCAGATAAAGAAGAACTTATAATTTCAGATCATAAAGATTCGCAATTAGAACTAATTAGCACCGATTATAAACCTCAAATTGAAATTGAATTTGTAAAACCTAAAGGCAAAGAGCGTAAGCCTAACCTTAAAATAGATGTAGAAGATTTTATCGCTGTAAAAGGCATTAAAGCTCAAGGGAATCAACTTACCAACGAAAAAGTAAAACAAATTGATGCTTTAGAACCCTTACCTTATATAGAAGACAAAGGAAGTAACACCGATCTAGAGGAGAGTGATAACGAAAATACATCACCAAACGACTCCCAAGCCAGCTTATTTTAAATTGCTGATTTTAGTGACTTTACCTTGCTGTGTATTTGTTTCACCTACAATATTATAAGAAAATGTATAGGTGTTTCCTTTAGTCGTTAAAATACGCATTTGTATCGGTTTTTTTTCAATTCGGTTTTTGGGATTTTTAGAAGTGAGTATGTACTGGCAATCATTCACCCAACGAATATAAGCCGTGTCTTTTTTTTGATTATACTCTTCAACTTCAATACTATCATTACGCGTAAAGCGTGTGACCTTTAATTCACCATTTACTAGGGTTTTGAATTCAAATACACCTGTTCTAAAATCTGTACAATTTCGTTCAGATTGATAACAAGAAGCACACAAAACGACTAGTAATAAAGAAGCTATTAAACGCATTATTTTTTAACAAAGTTATGAATTAGTCGGTTCGTAGGAGTCAAAGGTACCATCATTATAACAAATAATTACCTTTTTTACTATTTTGCTTGAAGTACTAGGAGCATTTGCTAGCGACCTTACAGCTTGAACTTGTGAGGACGTATCTTCTTCTTCATCCGCATGATGAAGTAGAGGAGAAGAGGTTGCTTCATCTTGGACTAGACGAGAATCAGGAAACTGTCCTTTCCCATTTAGTAACCAATACAAATCAACTTCACTAAACTGCTTGACAATTTTCAAAACAAAATCTAAACTAGGTTTATTACGGCCAGATAATACATGTGAAATTGAAGCTCTACCCACATCAACTTTATCAGCAAAACTAGACGCATTTAGGTCATAATAGTTCATGATCGTTTTTATACGTTTGGAAAATTCTATATTGTTTACCATTGTAACAATTTTAATTTCAAATTGTAAATTTACATTATTAAACGTAAAAATACTAATCTTAAACACCTATATTTTTATTGCATTTTGACTTTATATAAACTTTGCAAATGTCTGATTTAATATCACTTATATAATAAAAATAAGAGACAAGGCGAAAGTAGAAGTAGTATAGCTCTTACGTATTTACTAATGATTAAAAGCGTATACAATTGTAAATATTTGAATTCATTTTTTTGTAACATTTGTAAACGTTTCTTTTTTTACTTTTGTAAACATGGACTTAGATCATAATTTTTACAGGCACTTATTTAGCTCATATTCGCATTTTAAATGTGATAAAATCAGTGGACGCTATTTACCTGAAACAGTTATCAATTCAATTAATCATAAACTTTCCAGACATCTTAAAATAACCAATGAAGGAAACTCTGCTTTGTCGCGTGTAATTTCATCTTACACTATTGGAAATGGACCTATCAGGATTTTAATCTGGTCACAAATGCACGGAAATGAAAGCACATCGACAAAGGCTATTTATGACTTATTAAATTTGCAGTGCTTCCACTCGAAAGATTATGAAGGTATCAATGATTTACTTGAGAAGGTGACACTCAAAATAATTCCAGTTCTTAATTTAGATGGCGCCTTTGCTTATACTAGAAAAAATGCCAATAACATAGACCTTAACAGGGATGCTCTAGAACAGTCTCAACCTGAAACACAACTTTTGTTTTCAATTATCGAAACATTTAAACCTAATGTATGCTTTAATATGCATGGGCAACGCACTATTTTTGAAGCTGAACCAAACCAAACGGCTACCTTATCATTTCTTTCGGCAGCATATAATAAGGACCGAGAGGTTAATCCTTGCCGGATTCGCTCAATGCAAATCATTAACGCTATTCATCATTTATTAAGTGATTATATACCAGGTAAAATAGGACGTTACGACGATCTATTTAATATTAATTGCACAGGCGATTATCTGCATGCTCAAAATATCCCTACGGTATTATTCGAATCAGGCCATTACCCTGATGACTATGAACGAGAAAAGGTAAGAGTTTTTACTTTCTTAGCTTTATTAAAGGCCGTAGATGCCGTAGCGAATACCCGAAATGATGCTACTTTAGACCAACAATTAGTTTGTCGTAAATACCTAAGCATACCAGAAAACAAAAAGACTTTTGTTGACATTCTTATTCAAAATGCAATCATAAACGGAGGAATTAAAGACATTGAAGTCCTATATAGAGAAGACTTAGAAGACAACAAGATTATATTTACACCTGTTGTAAATAAGATTTTAAAACAATCTAATAAATTAGGGCATAAGGTTATTAAGACTGACTCCAACAACGAGTTCGATGAATTAGAAGTAGGAAGTAGACTAGCTAAATTTTAGGTTAACGAAAACGTTTTCGTTATAATATTTAAAAAATTAAGTCAAAAATCTAATTTTCAGTAAATTTTATTCATTATTTTTGCTTAATATTTAAAAATCATATAAAATCATTACAAATGGCTCGTTTTAAATTAGATGATACTGATCATCAAATCTTAAATATGTTAATTGAAAATACCAGAACACCGTTTACAGACATTGCAAAGAAACTAGACATCTCTGCAGGAACCGTTCATGTTCGTGTTAGAAAGATGGAGGAAGCTGGTATTATCGAAGGGTCTTCTTTAACTTTAAACTACAAATCATTAAGCTATACATTTATTGCTTATGTAGGTATTTTTCTTGAAAAAACTTCTCAAACCCAGTTTGTGCTTAACCGTTTAGAAGATATTCCAAACATTACTGTTGCGCACGTGACGACTGGAAAGTTTAACTTATTCTGTAAGATAAGAGCAAAAAATACAGAGCACGCTAAAAATATTATTTTTAAAATTGATGATATTGATGGGGTGAGTAGAACTGAAACTATGATTTCACTTGAAGAAAGCTTAAATGATAAAACGCGTTTAATGCGTTCTATTTTTGAAGAAATGTAATAACCTAATACATCATAAATAAAAAAGCCTCTGAATATTCAGAGGCTTTTTTATTATCATTACTTATAAATATTAGTGAGTAGTCATCTTTTCTTTTTTCTTTTGGAGTTGGCGCTTTAATTCAGTCGCTGTTTCACTAATGGCAGCTTCAAAGTTTTTGGCGCTAGTAGAAGCAAATAAATTTTGGCCAGGAGCACTTAATTTAATTTCACAAATCATACCTGTATCATGTTCTGAGGTATTTTCTTTTTTGAAAAAAACTTCAGCTCTCACAATCCAATCATATCTGTTTTTAAGTTTATCTAAGTGGTTATTTGTAAATTCTTCTAATCGTTCGCTGGCAGATACATGCACATAATTAAAATTTACGTCCATAGGTTTTATTTTTTAAGGTTAAACATTATTCAAAATTAAAAAAGACTCAAGAAAGTTTAAATGATATTAGTCACTAAAACCTCTTAAGACCTTATTTTAATAATCTAAATATACACTTTTTAGCGCGATCTAGAATCATATTTTCGATATATTTGGTAAAATCTTAGGCTAAAATTCTCATGTTAAAACCTCTTATAGAAGGTGAGTTTCACACAGATCAACTTCAAAAAACACTTTACGCTACCGATGCTTCTGTTTACCGTCAAATGCCACAAGCAGTCGCGTTTCCAAAACATATGGATGATGTAAAAGCTTTAATTCAATTTGCAAAACAAGAACATACCCATTTAATCTTTAGAACTGCCGGAACCTCATTAGCCGGTCAATGTGTTGGTGATGGTATTGTGGTTGATATAAGTAAGTATTTCACAAAAATATTAAAGTTAAATACTCAGCTACAACAAGTTGAAGTTCAGCCAGGTGTGATTCGGGACGACTTAAATCAATTTTTAAAACCTCACCAACTTCAATTTGGACCTAATACCTCCACGTCCAATCGCTGTATGATTGGCGGGATGGTTGGAAATAATTCTAGTGGAACCACTTCAATCACTTATGGCGTCACAAGAGATAAAATTGTAAGTCTTAAATGTTTACTTGATGATGGCAGCAGAGTAGAGTTTAAACCACTTACGCCAAAAGCCTTCCATGATAAGTTGAAGCTTCCCACTAAAGAAGGTCAAATTTATAGACAAATAAATGATATATTAACCCAGCCAGCTCTTAAAAAAGAAATCATTAACCACTTTCCGAAACCTAGCATTCATCGTCGAAATACTGGCTATGCTTTAGATCGTTTGTTAGACTCTTCGGTATTTTCAGAAAGTCAAAACCTTATTAACCTAGCTCATTTAATTTGTGGTAGTGAAGGTACTTTAGCATTTATAGAGTCTATCACACTTCAATTAGATCCCTTGCCGCCTGCATATGCCGTCATGGTTGTAGCTCATTTTAATAGTATTCAAGATTGCTTAGAAGCAGTTCAACCTGTAATGAGTCAAAACTTATTTACCTGTGAAATGGTCGATAAAAGTATTTTAGATTGTACCAAATCAAGTTTGAAGTACAAAGACTACCGTTTTTTCTTAGAAAATGATCCTCAAGCTATTTTAATGCTTGAATTAAGAGCTGACAATTTAGATGAATTACAACACCAACAAGAGGATTTAGTTCACTTATTGCGAACTAAAACCAAAGCTTATGCATTACCTATCCTTCAACATCAAGACATAAGTAAAGCCCTAGAACTTCGAAAAGCGGGTTTAGGTTTATTGGGGAGTATATCTGGCGATACAAAAGCAGTAGCTTGTATAGAAGACACAGCTGTAAGCTTAGAAGATTTTGCTCCTTACATGGCCGATTTTACTAATCTTATGAACACTTTTAACCAAACTCCTGTTTATTATGCTCATGCAGGAGCAGGTGAGTTGCATTTACGACCAAACTTAAACCTTAAAACAAACCAAGGGGTTAAAGATTTTGAGGCTATTACGCTAGCCGTAGCGAAGTTAGTGAAATCTTATAAAGGTTCGTTTAGTGGCGAACACGGTGATGGGATTGTTCGGTCGCCATTTATTAAACTATTATTAGGTGAGGTCTGTTACAAGGCTATTAATCTAGTTAAAAACAGTTTTGACCCTGAACATATTTTTAATCCTGGAAAAATTGTTAACCCAAAATCGATCACCGAAAATCTCCGGTATCAACCCGGCAGGGTAGAGCCAGAAATCGAAACGCTGTTTAGTTTTAAGCCCGAAGGCGGACTTTTACGAGCAGCCGAAAATTGTAATGGAAGTGGGGAATGCCGTGTAAGTAAAGCATCACAACAAGCCATGTGTCCTAGTTACCAAGCGACTTTAAATGAAAAAGATACTACTAGAGGTCGCGCTAATGCTTTAAGAGAGTTTTTAACACATCCCGAACCTTCTAAACATGCCTTTGATCATCCTTCGCTGAAACAGGTATTTGATCTTTGCGTATCCTGTAAAGCCTGTAAAAAGGAATGCCCCAGTAATGTAGATGTGGCAAGCTTTAAATCAGAATTTCTTTATCAATACTATCAAACACACCGACGTCCTTTAGCTGATTATGCGGTTGCTTATATTCATAGCATTTACAGCATAGTACCGCCGTGGTTTTATAATACCTTAATCAATTTCACAGGATTTAATAATTTAACTAAAAAAATATTTAAAATAGACAAAAACAGGTCTTTACCTAATCTATCTAAACAATCGCTTAAAACTAAAATAAAAAGAGAATTCCAAATTAAACAGAAACAAGTTAAAGCACAAAAAACAGTTTATTTATTTGTCGATGAATTTACAAATTACCTTGATGCTAAGCTTGGTCAAGATGCGATTGAATTATTAAATGGGCTGGGCTACAAGCTTAAATTTATAACAGGATTAGAAAGCGGTCGTGCTTTACTATCTAAAGGCTTTTTAAAACAATCATATAAAATCGCCAAAACGAATGTCAGCCAACTCAGCGAGCTTATTTCTGCAGAAACGCCTTTAATTGGCTTAGAGCCTTCAGCTTTACTAAGTTTTAGAGACGAATATTTGCGTTTAAACGATTTTGATAAAGCTTCAACTGAATTAGCCCAGCATTGCTATTTAATTGAAGAATTTATCGCTGATGAATATGCTGAGGGATACATCAAGTCTTCTCAATTTTCTTCCGCTGAAACCCACATAAAAATTCATACACATTGCCATCAAAAAGCACTTTCTAACTCTAAAGTTACCTTCGATATGCTTAATATTCCTAAAAACTACAATCCAAGATTAATCAGTGCAGGCTGTTGTGGTATGGCTGGAAGTTTTGGCTATGAAAAGGAACACTTTAAAGTAAGCCAAGACATAGGAGAACTTCACCTAATGCCAAGTTTAAGAAAAATAGATAAACAAACCCGCGTGGCTGCTAACGGAACAAGTTGTAGACACCAAATTAAAGACGCTACGGCTATTATTGCCGAGCATCCAGTGAGTATTTTAAAGGACGCTTTACTCGATGTTTAGCGAAAAACTGGTTAACTCTTGAGAGGAAGTGCTTGAAAAATCAGATAAGTTTAGAAGTGGGATATCTTCAAATTCAACTAATGTGGTCACATCACTTTTAATCAAGCCAATATCTGGAGCAAAATAATTTAATATAGTTACTACATTTTGATCTTGAAGGACATTTTGAGTCGTTATCCCTAAATCGGCGACTACAGATGCGTTAACCACCATTTCAGTAATCAGTATGTTTTGATATGTTTCACCTTGGACAGATAGTTCATTCAATTGTCCTCTATTATAAATAGTAAGTGTATAATTAAAGTTTAAAGGTATGCTTTGAACAACTTGCGAAAAGGAATTGGATTGCGAATAAATTGCTGCGTCTAAACTAGCGGTTTGGTTATAAATCATAGCTTCATCTAATTGGAAGTCAAAGCTTGGTAAATCCTCGTT
>CBFHKB010000065.1:0-12582 GCA_965656295.1 Psychroflexus sp. | reverse complement strand
ATTGTTTTGTTAGTTGTTTGAGTGATTGACCAGTTTTGGTTGTCCCCACCATATGCTTTAGCTGAAAATTTTAAAACTGGCGGTAGCTCTTGAGATTGGCTCGGCCAAAACGAAGCCAAAAAAGCAATTAAATACAGTAAGTTAGAATACTTCATAAATTGTTGTATTAAACATTAGCTATGTTGTGGCTAATATTTTAAAATGTAAATTACAACAAAAAATTTGTATTGTAAGTAATATGCTATAAACTATGCATTTAAGCTTTATGTTTATAACCGTTTAATTTAACTACAGTAGCCAAAAATTACTTTTGTATAGTTTGTGTTTCTTATTTGATGTCTAAATTTAAATCGAATTCAATACTAATATTGGGATTAACTTGTATTGTTCCCAATAGTTTTTTGGGAGCTTTCATATCAAAATCGTTAATATTTAATTTTAAGGTTCCTATATAATTAGTGTTTTGTCTAGGAAAGATGTTGAAGGTATAGGCTTGTGATTGATCTGCTATTTCGATAACAGTATTAACTTCAAAGTAGCCTTTCATTATTGAGATTTTAGTAAAGGCAATTGTAATAAATGGATAATCTTCGGACTGCATTAATTTATTAAAGTCTCGGTTAATCATTCGTCCACCACAGTCAAACGATTTGCTTTTTAGCTTTATTTCAGGACGGTTTAAGCTAATGGTGTTATTTAAGTAATTATAGTCAACAATTTGGCAGCCTGGTGCAATTGTGGTGGTATAAGCGCAAGAAAATTTATTAACATTAGATTTTCCGCTAATAGTAATTAGGCTCCCTTTTTTAATGTGAATATCGGCTGTATGGTTAGAAGATGCAAATAAGCCAAAACTCAAAACACACAGAAGGTTTATTAAGGCTTTCATATTAAAATAATTAAAAGGGCTTGAACAGCTTCAAGCCCTTTAGGGTTAATTCAAACTATTATTAAAAACTAATCACAGCTTCAAGCATAATTCCATCAAATTGTCCGTCAGCAAGAATACTTGTTGCATCAAAATCTGAATAAGACTGTTTGACATATTCAATTTTAGTAAGAATATTTTTAGTCATAAACCAACCAGCGCCAAGCTGAAGTCGATCAACAGAAATATCTTGTCCAGGTGCTTGTTCACCATCAACTAAACTATACCTACCGCCTACATAGAAGTCTTCAGTTTCTCCAAAACGATATAGCAAATCTGCTGCATAGTGGTTATAAGTTCGGCTAGGAGGATTAGGGCCAAAACCTTTACCAGAGGCATTTTCATATAGTCCGAAGAACTCTAATCCCTTATATCTTATAAATGGGTTAATCATAATTGAAGTTAACTCTGTAGATAAACCTGGATTAATTCGACCTGAACGAAAGTTACTGCTAGAACTCGCATTTACATCTTCCATTACTAAATAATATCTAGAACCTGCACGATCACCATCGTATAGCCATGTTTTAGATGATTCGCTAGTGGAGTACATAGAACCAGTCAATCTAAACCTAAAGTCATCATTGATTTGTTTGTCATAACCCAATTTAGCTACAAAAGATGCTTTAGTATTGGTTTCTTCAACCGATTGATTAAGTTTACCATTGGTTACACCTAGCATGGCAATCCATCCACTTCTTCTATAATAGGCTTCAAAACCAACTTCAGTTGTAAAAGCATCCATTAAATGGTTACCAATAAATGGGTTGTAAATTGTTGCAGCATTATCAGAACGTCTAAAGTGAGCATCACCATAGTTAATTTCCATGTGACCAAACTTAAAGGTTAAATATTTCATTGCATCGGCCATAAAGCCTTCATTAACAAACTCAAGCTTATCAACCAATAAGTATCCACCTTTCACATAAGGTTCTGGATGGTGTCGGGAAGATAAGTAAGTTCTCAAGTGCATTCTCACACCATCATAAAGCGCTACATCTAAATCTAAGTTAGCTGTTGCTAAATTAAAGTTGTCACCTAAAGCAATTAATGGTACTGCACCATTGTTTTCGTGGTCTATAGCTTGAAATTGAAGCGTAGACGCACCTCCAATTCTTACTTTAATACCATCAAATGTGGTTACTGTATCTTTTGGTGCTTCAAATACATTGATACCACGTTGGTCACGAGGCCTAAAATTGTCTAAATCTCTTTTTTGCGCATTTGTAAATTGTGTAATCACTAAAGCGATTAGTAAAATTACACTAGCTTTGATTGTTTTCATGTGTAAAATAGTTTATTTGTTATAAATTAAATTTGTAATTACAGTAACGTCTTTTCCAGTTTTTATAGTTCCAAATAATGCAGTGGGTGGTTCTACATTATAGTCTAACATGTTAATACTACTACTTGTCTTCAGTTGTATGCCTCGATCAGTTTTATTTATATTTAAATTAACTTTAATCTCTTTGCTGGTCCCTGCTATGCTTAACTGGCCTATAGCCACATACTTGTTTGATATTTTTTTAATTGAAGTTGAACGGAATTTGATAAGTTCGTATTTATCAGCATTCAAAGCTTTATAGGTATTTTTATCCATACCACCCTTCCCGCTTTTCATGCTTTTAATAGGAATACTAAGTACAATTGATTTTATTAAGAGTAAATCCTGACTTGTATCGCTGAGTTGAAGTTCACTATTAATAGACTCAACATCAATCTCCCAATCGTGAATATTTGATGTCCCTTTTATAAGGACATCACTTTGATTTTGGTTAACTTTAAATGTATCCTGTGCGTGATTTATATATGGTATTGCTAACAAAGCCATCCCTAGTAACACTAGTTTTAAATCTTGAATTTTCATATACCGATTCTATTTAAGTTAAAATATTTAACTATTGTTTGACGGTACAAATATCTAGAGGGAAGAGCTCTAATTTTATGATATTAGTCATAAAAAACAAGCTTTAAGGTTTAGTTCTATCAACTCAAACCTTATAGTTTTAAAGGTCTAAACAAACGTTCTTTAAAATTGAATTTAATTATAAGGTCAATTCTTGAGCCGAAAGTTTAAAAGGCAAATTGCTGGAGTTCATCCAAGTTAATGTAGTCTAACATTTTCTCATGACAAGCTTCAAGTTTAAGTTTTAAGGGAAAACCAGCCTCACGACTTTTAAGCCAAACGCCCATACAAATACACCACCAATCCCCTTCTTTTAAGCCTGGGAATTGCCACTGTGGTTTGGGACTTATTAGATCGTTTCCTCGGGCTTTGTTCCACTCCAGAAAACCCTGTGTGACTTGTGCGGCTACAATATGTAAACCTGGATCTTGGGTCGTATAACTGCAAAATCCATCACGAAATACACCTGTTATGGGATCGTAGGAGCAAGCTTGTAGTGTAGAACCTAAAACATTTTTAGCCATAAGTTTTTTTCTAAAAATATAACGTAAATTACTATTAAAGACTTTAATAAGTCTTAAAATTAGGCAACTTCATGACCGCGTGAGGCTTCATAGAGTGCAAACCAATCTTGTTGTTCAAGTTCGAGTTCTGTTGCCTTAGTGAGTAAACCTCCGCGTTCTACAGAAGTGGTTCCGATAACTGGAATAATCTCAAACGGAAGCTGATTTAAAAATGCAATAGCTAACTCTGCTTTACTGATCTTATATTTTAAACCTAATGTTTGAAAACATTGCTCAAGTTGGTCTTGAGGGCCTAATTTAAAAATATCACCTAAGGGTTGCCATGCCATAGGTTGAATTTGCCGCTGAGCTAAACCATATAAATGGTCACTTTCAATCGCCTCAAGATGTGTTATTGAAATTTGTATTTGGTTATAAGCAATGTTAACACTAGCGCTTAAATAATCAATTTGTGCTAGGCTAAAGTTAGAAACACCAAACTGCTTAATTAAACCTTGGCTTTGAAGTTTTTCAACAGCTTCAGCAATTTCATCACTTTGCATTAGCGGACTCGGCCGATGTAATAGAAATACATCTAAATAGTCACACTTTAAATTTGCGATACTTTGTTTGGCTTGAGCAATGATGTAATCTGCATTATATTGATAATGCTTCAGCTGGTTCTGACGCTTTTTAGACGGTAATTGCAAGCCACATTTCGATATGATTTGAATGTCTTTTCGATTTATTTTACTTGCTTTTAAAGCCTTCCCAAACTCGGCTTCTGTTGTGTAATTACCATAAATATCGGCGTGATCAAAACTAGTGATACCTTGCTTAAGGTTTTCTTCAATACGTTTAGCTATCTGTACAGTGTTTAAGCCTTTCCCCCATTTCCCATAGGTCATGCAGCCTTGTATAAGTTTAGATAGCGGCATCTTAATAGCCTAATTTAGTTCGAACGCGGTTTAATACTTCTCCAGCAACTTCAGCAGCTTTATTGGCGCCTATTTGGAGTTGATGATCAAGCTCGGCTTTGTCGTCCATATAATTTGTAAAGGCTTGTCGCTCTTTGCTAAACTTATCCATGATAAGCTCAAACAAGGCGGTTTTAGCATGACCGTAGCCAAAATTACCTGCAAGGTATTTGGTTTTTAGGTCTTCGGTTTCATTGGAATTTGCTAATAATTTATAAAGGGCAAAAACGTTGCAAGTGTCTGGATTTTTTGGCTTTTCAAGTGGCGTGCTATCGGTTTGAATACCCATAATTTGTTTGCGTAATTGCTTATCGGTTTGAAATAAATTAATGGTATTCCCTTTAGATTTACTCATCTTTTCGCCGTCGGTTCCGGGTATATATTTGGTGTGTTCGGCAATTTCAGCCTTAGGTAAAACAAAGGTTTCTCCAAACTTAGCATGAAAGCGTTCAGCGACATCGCGCGTCATTTCAATATGTTGCAGTTGGTCTTTACCGACGGGAATAATTTCAGCATCATACAATAAAATATCGGCAGCCATGAGCATAGGATAGGTAAATAAGCCGGCATTTACATCGGCAAGACGGTCGGCTTTATCTTTAAACGAATGTGCTAGAGTTAGACGTTGGTAGGGAAACATACAGTTTAAATACCAGGTTAATTCTGTCACTTGCGGGACATCACTTTGGCGATAAAATGTAGATTTATTAACATCTAAGCCAAAAGCTAACCATGTAGCAGCTGTAGCATACGTATTTTCTTTTAAAAGCTTGGCATCTTTAATTTGGGTTAAAGTATGTAAATTGGCTATAAATAAAAACGAATCGTTTTTAGGTTGGTTAGCCATTTTTATGGCTGGTATTATAGCGCCTAATAAATTACCTAAATGTGGTACGCCTGTACTTTGTACACCTGTAAGAATTCTGGACATGTGAGTTTAAAATTTTAAAATTCAAAGATAACCAAATGCCTTTCAGTATCCATATAGTTTGCTAAATTTGGCGAATATGCGATGGATTAAAATTCCTTTAATAGTTATTTGGCGCTTATGGTTTTACCTTTTGGTAATTGTACCTATTTTGGCCATGTTTCCTGCTTTATTGCTTACAACCACTAGAGAGAAAGATTATAAATATGCTTATAGAATAGCAAGGGTTTGGGCCAAGCTTATTTTGTTCGGAATGGGATTTATACCGCGGGTAAAAGTACAGCAAGCATTGGAGCCAGGGAAAAGCTACATGCTTACGGCTAACCACACGAGTATGATTGATATTATGATGATGCTTTATGTGAGTAAATCGCCGTTTGTATTTATCGGTAAAAAAGAATTGTCTAAATTTCCTGTATTTGGTTTTTTTTATAAACGGATGTGTATTTTAGTTGACCGTAAAAGTCCAAAAAGTCGTCGAGATGCGTTTTTAGAAGCACAGCGTCGCTTATCGCGTGGCACGAGTATTTGTATTTTCCCTGAAGGTGGCGTCCCTGAGGATGTGTCCATTAAGTTAGATCAATTTAAAGATGGTGCATTTCGGCTTGCTATTGAGCACCAAATACCTATTGTTCCTATTAGTTTTTTAGATCATAAAACCCGATTTAGGTATCAATTTTTAACGGGTGCTCCAGGAGTGCTTCGAGTGGTGATTCATCCATTTATTTCAACCGAAGGTTTAAGCTTAACTTTAGCACATAAAAAGCGGCTCAGGGCCGAAACCCGAACTGCTATTAGTTCATCTTTAGAATGGTAAATTACGAGATTAAATCCTTAAAATGGGAATATGGCTTGAAATCTAAACATGTGCTGGTCTTCTTCAACCGTATTAACTAATTGAGTATAATCTGAGTCCCAAGAGTTTTGGGATAAGTTGAAGTCGTAGCTTACTTGCAGTCTTAACCAAGGTTCTAAGTCTTTGTCGTTAAATTGAAAACTCATCACTGGACCTAAATACCAATTGTTTAAATCAATTTTGGTGAGTTCTCCTAAATTAGAAGGGTTGGTCAAATCGGCTTCGCTGTTGGTGTTAAAAAGTTCATTTTCAATAAAGGTGTAATTAATCCGAGCACCGAGATTAAATTTGTGCTGGTTAATTTTAAACAAATTATACTGGTAATCTAAGCCTATGCTATTTCTTACTAATTCATAATTATTACCGTTTTGATCGTCTTCAGAATTAGAAATTACCCATTCTAAACTATACATGCTTTTAGGTGTTTGAACGGTAAACCCGAGCGACATCTCAAAATCTGTTGTCCTAATTTCAGGGAAATCATCATTTCCTAATGCGGTTGATAGGTTATAATCATCGGAGTTTTGAACACCAAAACCAATGTAATAATTAAGGTCGATATTTGATTGAGTTGAATCGGTTTGTCCATAATTGAAGTTAACGGCTAAAAAACAACCGATTAATAGTAAAATTTTATTCATTGTGATTAGTTTTAAAGTTGAATTAAATTTATAACTAAAAGATAACTATTAAATTGAGTTCTGGTTTTTTTAACAAATTAGTTGTGGTCTAAAGCTTCAATTAATTCATCGGTGAGTTCAAGGGTGTGATAAACGTTTTGTACATCATCATCATCTTCAAATTTTTCGATAAGGTGTATAATACTTTTAGCTTGATCTAATGGTAATTCGGTCGTGTTTAAAGGGATTAATTGAATTTCAGCTTTTTGAACTTCGATGCCAAGATCTTCTAGCTTACCATTCATTTTACCAAAATCATTAAAGTCGGTAAAAACTGTTAATACTTCATCTTCATTATCAAAACTTGTGGCACCGCCGTCAATAAGTTCAAGTTCAAGCTCCTCTAAATCGATTGTAATTGCTTCTTTTGTAATGGTAAATACGCCCTTGCGGTCAAATAGAAATTCAAGCGATCCATTAGTTCCTAAACTACCATTATTTTTAGAGAAAATGGAACGTACAGAAGCAACCGTACGGTTGGTGTTATCGGTTGTACATTCTACAAAAATGGCAATACCGTGCGGCCCATAACCTTCAAATGTAACCGTTTCATAATTTTCAGCATCAGCACCCGAGGCTTTTTTAATGGCTCGTTGTATGGTGTCTTTTGGCATGTTAACGCCTTTGGCATTAGCAACAGCATTACGTAAGCTAGGGTTGGTGTTAGGGTCTGGACCACCACCTTCTTTAACTGCTATTGAAATATCTTTGATAGCTCGTGTAAAGTCTTTTGCTCTTTTTTTGTCTTGGGCGCCTTTGCGATGTTTAATATTAGCCCATTTACTATGTCCAGCCATAATTGCTTAAGGTTTTAATTTTTAGAAATAGGAGGTATTAAATGCAAGAGTCTATACATCATCGTAATTAATAGTAATCTTATCACTTACAGGTAAGGCTTGACAGCTTAAAACTAAACCTTCTTTGGTATCTTCATCTGTTAAAATTTGATTTTTAAGCATCTCAACTTTACCTACAGTAATTTTACAAACGCAGCTACTGCAAATACCACCTTGGCATGAATAAGGTGCATCGATATCTTGTGCTAAGATACCATCTAGAATTTTTTGATCTTTAGGTATGCTAAATTCAAATTCTTCATCGTCTAAAATCACTTTTAGCTGTGCTTTTCCGTCATGGCTTTCTGTAGTTTCTGCTTCTTTAGACGAAAAGAACAATTCAAAATTAATTTGATTTTCGTTGATTTGGTTGCCTTTAAGAACCTCGGTCGCCTGTTCAATCATAGCTTCTGGTCCACATAAGTAATACTGGTCAAATTCAATATTCGCGTATTTATTTTTAACTACATAATTGATAGTTGAGGTTTCTATACGGCCAAATTTTGCGTTGTCTTCTTTGGTTTGGCTGTAAATAGACTCGATAAAAAGGCGCTCTGGATAGGTTTGTTGAAAGGTGAGTAATTCTTGTAAATAAATAGTTGATTTTGGTGATTTGTTACCATAGACCAATACAAACTTAGAATGTGAACTTTGTTTTAAAACACGTTTAATCATACTCATAATTGGCGTAATACCACTACCAGCGGCAAATGCCATAAAATTTTTATTCTCTAAGTTGTCAGGTAGCTTAAATTCACCTTCCGGTGGGTGAACGCCAATTACATCACCAGATTTTAAAGTGGTATTGGCATAGTTTGAAAACACACCTTGGTCTATCGCTTTAACTACAACTGATAGCGCTTCGTCTGGCGAAGAGCTAATGGAATATGAACGTCTAAGTGTTTCACCGTTTATAGTAGCTTCGAGCGTGAGGTATTGCCCCGATTGAAATTGAAAGTTATTTTTTAAATGCTCCGGAACATCAAAAATAAGTTCGACGGCCTGAGCGGTTTGGCGATTAATATGCTTGATTTCAAGTTGATGAAAAGTCATAATTTTATTTTTTAACAAAAATACAATCTTAACTTAATTTGAGTGGCCAATTAGTATTTCGTTAAAGAATTTTAATCACATTTTGTTCTGCAATTAGATAGATGTTTTCACCGTCTTTTGGCGAAATAAGATGCTTACCCGTAAACGTTCCGAATGCTGGTAAAATAAAATGCTGTTTTGTTTGATAAAAACAAGGGAGTTTTAAGGATTGTTTAGCTTCGCCTTTTAAATGAAAGCCTGGATGAATATGGCCACAAATATTAAAATATCCTTCGGCAACTTCAGGATGATGGGTGAGTCTTAATTGATCTATGATAACTTCAGTTGAGGTTATAATACCAAGTGATTCAATATCTGTTTGAGCAATAATATCATGATTTCCAATTATTAACTGGAGCTGAAGTGATTGATTTCGTCTTACCCAAGCTATAAACCGTTCCCAGTCTTTATTTTTTTTGGAGTGAAATAAATCGCCCAAAAACAATAGTGTTTGAGGTTGATATTTTTGGATCACACGGTCTAATTCTATATAATTTTTAGCGCTTAAAATTGCGGGCACAGCACTGCCGTGCTTCCTAAAATGTTCAATTTTACCTAAGTGAACATCGGCTATTACCAATGTTTGTTGTTGAGGTAAAAAAATAGCTCCAGAGCTGTCTAATTCAGTAGGGATAGTGTTTAATAAAATCTTCAATTAACAGCTATTTATATAAGAAAGTTTATAAAATTAAATAAAAAACTATAAATTTACGGCTAACTAATTGCATTTTAATTTGCTAACCTATAATGAAAGAGTATGCCTTAGCTTTATGGCTGTTGTTTTTTAGCATAAATCTTTCTGCCTCAGAGCAACACCCTAAGATTGATAGTTTAAAAACAGTTTTAAATTCCACTTCTTCAACTATTGAAAAGGTTAATCTTCTTAACGCTATTGCGCTCAAGTATGTTCATGTTAAATATGATAGCATAAAAACTAATGCTGAAAAGGCCTTACAACTTGCCCAAATAGAAAACTATGACCTTGGTGTCGCTGATGCAAAAAAGAATTTAGCTATATATTACTACTTTGATGGTAACCGGGAGAAAAGCTTAAATTATATTAATCAAGCTATAACTACGTATAAAAGGGAAAAAGATACTATTAGAATTGCTAAAGGCTATAATAACTTAGCCAACTTATACAAAAACTTTGGACTTTTCAAAGAGTCTTTAAGGACCTATGATACGGCAATTTATTTTAATAAAAAGGCAAAACACAACCAAGGCTTATTTAATAACCACTACAGCATTGGAAGTGTTTACTTGAAAAAAGGCGATTTAGATTTAGCACTTAAAAGTTATAAAGAAGCCGAAAAAATTAACGAAACACTGAATGATAAAGGCTCTAATGCAAGTGTTTTTAGCGGGTTTGGATTAGTTTATTTAGAAAAAGGGAAATTTGATTCTGCAACAGTCTTGCTCAATAAAAGTTTAAAAATCTTTAAAGAAATAGGCAAAATAAGAGATGCCATAGCTATGGCCAATAACCTAGCCGATATTGCTCGAAAAAAAGGAGATTATTTAAATTCAATACGGTATTTCGAAGAAGCTTTAGTTTCGGCTCAAAAAATTGATAACCCCAGAATTGAAGCTATCTTATTACTAAACTTGGCTAACAATTATTTAGAGCTTAATAATGATGATAAAGCTTTAAGCCTCTACCATAAATCTGCTAATATTATTAATGGTATAGACGACTTTGTTTATGCGGCAGCACTTTCAAATATCGCTTTAGTCTTGCAAGAAAAAGATCCTGAAGAGTCGCTATGTTATTTAAAAGCATCAAACACTGTTTACCGAAGAATGAACAGTAAATCAAAACTAGCCAATAACCTTAATAACCAAGGTGCTAATCAATATATATTAGGCGATTTTCAAGGTTCTAAAAACACCTACTTAAAGGCTAAAGCACTTTTAAAAGATTTAGACTTAGATTATTTGGCTTCCTCAACCTTTCTTGGATTGTCAAAAACTAGTCTAGCCTTAAACCAACTCGATTCGGCTTATATCTACGGTAATGAAGCAATAGGCTTAGCTAGAAAAACACAAGGTTTAAGCGAGGAATCTGAGGCCGCTAAATTACTTTACTTAATACAAAAAAAGAAGCAAAACCCATCTCAAGCTTTAAAATATTTAGAACTGCATAATACTTTAAGCGATTCTTTATTTAATAAAGATAAATCGCGTGAATTAGGTAAACTAGAAGCAGAATTAGACTTTAAAAACTTAAAACAAACCTTAGAACTCGAGCGCGAAAACGAAAAACAGCAAAACGAAATTATTCTGGACTCCCGAAAAAACTTAATTATTTCTTTAGTGGTTATCGTGATCGGGCTTTTGCTTATTATTATTTTATTATTCGTTATAAAAAATAATAAAACAGAGGCTAATAATCGTCTTCAGAAAATCTCAGATGAGGTGCTTCAAAAAAATGAAAAGCTAGAAAAACTACATGTTCAAAAAAACCGCCTAATCTCTATTATTTCACATGATTTTAAAGGTCCTTTAATAAATTTATCTCAAGTAATCGAATTGTATATAGACAAAACTATTTCTAAAGAAGAATTTGATGAATGGTTACCAGAAATAAAGCTGAAAATTCAATCTACCTACACCCTAATTGATAACTTATTAAAGTGGGCGAAACAGTCTCTAAATGAGCTAAAAATTCGTAAAGAAAACATCAATATTTATCAAAGTATTTTAGAGATATTAGACTCTCATTCCACTGTAATTAAAGAAAAAGAGATACAAATTAATAACGCGTTAAAAGAATCAGACCATATTTTTATAGATAAAAACACACTGGACCTAGTGCTTAGAAACTTGATGTCAAATGCTATTAAGTTTTGCCAGCAAAAAGATCAAATTTTTCTCACTTATGATAAAGGTGAAAAGTATTCCTTGTTCTGTATTGAAGATACTGGAGTTGGAATGTCCTCCAAAACCGCTAAAAACCTCTTTAAAAGTGATGATATTATAGCGGCAGTTGGCACAGATAATGAAGAAGGTAGCGGCATAGGCGCAGTACTTTCTAAAAGTTTTTTAGAAGAAAATGGCGGTAGTATCTGGGTTGAATCTTCAACTCCTGGAAAAGGATCTAAAATTTGCTTTAAAGTTCCCGTTAAATCGAATTAAAACACCCACTTCGCAAAAGTTTTCTTGTATATTTAATTTAAAAATTAAATGTTTCAAATTTCAGGCACTTATACCGACTTGTACCAGCTTACTATGGCGCAAGTTTACTATCTTAACCATAATAACCAAACGGCCGTATTTGACTACTTTTTCAGGAAATTGCCCTTCAAAAACGGGTATGCGATTTTTAGTGGTTTAGAGTCATTGCTTGAAGCCTTAGAGCAGTTTCAGTTTACGACGCAAGATCTAGACTATCTTCAGCAACAAGGTTTTGACTCTAGCTTTATTAACTACCTTAAAGGGTTTAAATTTAAAGGTGCTATTTACAGTGTTCAAGAAGGCGAACTTGTATTTCCTACACAACCTGTACTTCAAGTTAAAGCCAGTTTAATCGAAGCACAACTCATAGAAACTATACTTCTCAACTATCTTAACTTTCAAACTCTTATTGCTACTAAGGCTAGCCGCATACGCCAAGTTGCACCACAATCTACTCTAATCGATTTTGGTATGCGTAGAGCGCAAGCTACAGGTGCTTATTTCGCTTCACGTTCTGCTTTTATAGGCGGATTTGATGCCACAAGTAATGTCAAAGCAGCAGCCGATTTCAACATCCCAGTAGCCGGTACCATGGCGCATGCATTTGTCCAAAGTTATAATACAGAGCTAGAAGCATTTCAGGCCTATGCAAAAGCTCATCCGCAAAATTGCATTTTATTAATAGACACCTACGACTGC
>CBFHKB010000064.1:0-12622 GCA_965656295.1 Psychroflexus sp. | reverse complement strand
TGGATTAATTGTTGTGGATGCTGTTAAAACAGCGGTACGACCTTGGTATTCAATGGGAGCAATGGGAGCAACAGCACCATAATACTCTTCTCCAAAAAACTCAGCATTAACAGGACTACAGCCAGTTTGTGTACCTGGTGATACTGTGGTCACAGAGATAGGATCTGTAGTCTCTGGTACCAAAGCTAAATTTTCTTGATTCCCATTTTGATCGGTTAAAATAAATACAAAGGCATCTGCAAAAGTATCATTACACTGATAATCTTCATATTCTTCAGAAGCAAAAATAAAGTCAAAACTTAAAGTTTCAGACACCGCTTCAAAATCGAAAGTGAGTACAGATTCATCATTTGATGAACCAGAAATAGAAGGAATAAAAGTACTTAATTCAGGTTCTGAATTAGCCGAATTATCCCACCCTCCATCACTTTGAATTCCTTGATTTGGACCTTCTGCATTATTGACATTCCCGTTATTAATAATAATACCGCTTTCGATAGGGAAACTAGAATTATTATTGTCAAAATAACCAATACTTGGGGCATTAGGGTTTCCTGTAAAACTGATGTTAGATACATTAGCGCAATCGTTATCTACTAAAATATCTATCACAAGATCGTTTACATTATTAATGGTAAGTGTTTCTGGATTACCATCATCATCTAAGCGATCAACATTATATGGTGTATTACCTTCAACCTCAATAAATCTAACAATAGGTGTAATTTGTATGTTGGTAGAAGCACTACAACCAAATTCATCGGTAACGGTAAGGGTAATTGTATTAGCTACATTATTCTGAAATGCATGCTGCACAGTTTGTCCTGTAGCAGAATTACCATCTCCAAAAGTCCATGTATAGACTAAACCAGAAAAAACACCAGAAGAAGGCGTAACATCGGCGGTAAAGGTTACGACTTGACCAAGTCCCACGTCATTAACAGGAATATTTGTTTCAATACCCATAGTATAGGTTTGGCAAGGCTCGCGAACACTTATGAGCGCTTCCCATCCTGTAAAAGAATCATTTGGAACACCACCTGAAAACCTAAAAGTTAAACAACCATTTGTATTAGCGTCAGAAGCGGTTATAAGTTGATTTGATAGAGGCCCATCACCATCAAGCACACCGGAAAATGAAAACAACAAATTAGCCGTTGTGTCTTCCCCATCGTAAATTTCTAGAGTTCCAGGACCGGTTAAAAATTCTATAAACTCAACCACTAGCAACAAACCGTTAGTGTCAGGGCAAATCGTGTAGATGTACTCGTTAGAATCTATGGAACCTGTTGGACCACCAGAATCATAAAATACACCTGAATCTGTAGATTCTGTCACCCCATCAATCATAGAAAAATCCCCTTGACCGTATAGGGCACTAGTTATCGCAAGAGCGCAGAACAGGCTAAATAAAAATTTCTTCATTATTAGGGCATTTAGCTGTGCAAGATTCTAAAAATTAGTAATTTCGCAATAAAAGTTGCAATCACTATGAAATCTTATACAGTAGATGTCAAACCTACAAATAAACCTTCAATAATCAAATTAGAAGTTAACGATTTTTTAACCAAATCGAAAAGCTTTGAGTTTAAAAACATTGAAGAAGCACAAAATTCACCAATAGCAGCAAAGCTTTTTCATCTTCCATTTGTAAAAACCGTTTTTATAAGTCAAAATTTTGTAGCGATCGAAAAATATAATATCGTCAAATGGGAAGATGTACAGAACGATTTAGCTCAACAAGTCCAAAACGACTTAAATAACGGTGTTGAAGTTATTAAAGACAGCGCTCTTAATACAGAAAAAAAAGTACCTGTTACCGTTTATGCTGAAAGCACCCCTAACCCTGGCGTTATGAAGTTCGTCGCAAACAAAAAGTTAGTTTTAGCTGCAACTGAATTTAAAAGCATAGACGAAACTGCAAATGCGCCAATGATTGAAAAATTATTTCATTTTCCGTTTGTTAAAGAAGTTTTTATTGATGAAAACTATATTTCTGTTCACAAATATGATATGGCCGAATGGGATGAGATCACTTTAGAACTTCGTGAATTTATTAGAACTTATATTGAAAATGGTGGAGCTATTGTAAACACCGGAGCCGTAACAAAATCAAATGCACAGGACAAGCAAGCGGCAAGTACGACTCAAGCCAGCCCCATTAAACCAGCAGCAGATCTTGACGAAACTTCTAACCAAATTATAGCTATTTTAGAGGAATATATAAAACCCGCTGTCGCAAGTGATGGTGGCAATATTGCTTTTAAATCCTATAATGCCGAAAGCAAGGAAGTTGAAGTGATACTCCAAGGTGCTTGTAGTGGTTGCCCATCTTCTACAATGACGCTAAAAAATGGTATTGAAACTATGCTTAAAGAAATGCTAGACAATAAGGTTGAAAGTGTGGTCGCCTTTAATGGTTAAAACTCCTTTTTGGCTTCGTTATAATATTCTTCAAACAAACGCATCATTTGCAATGTTGCGTTAACCAAGTCTTTTAACTCCAACAACAGTCCAAAGTATAATTTTGTATTCTTTGGGCTGTTATCATCAACCTTTAGACGTTCAATTTGTTTTTGAATTAATTCAGAAACCTGCTGATTAAGATATTCGTATTTAACAACAAGATTCTTAATCTCAATAAAATCTTGATTATCAAATACGCCTATCATCAAGTTATTGACCTCGTTAAGCTCTGCGTCTATCCGCTTTAAATCACGTATTTGACTAAATTTTAGGTTTTTATGATTGTTATTAACGTGCTTGTAACTACTACGGGTGATGTAAGCCATAGACTGCACAATTTCTTGAAGATAATCTAAGGTTAAAATATAAAACTTACTCGCTTCTACTGTATTATCTTCTAAAGATTTTATGTAGTAAAATACATTGTCCTTCAGCTCGTCAATACCTTCTTCTTGACGCTTTAAAATAGACATACTTTTTTTAAATCGGCTAGCGTCATGGTAACCTAGGTTATTAATCACGTCTCGTAATAAAATACTGTTCCCTTTAATTACACTTATAATATTTTTAGAGGATTCTATTGTAATTTCATTAATAGTAATAAGGTCTGTTCGGTTAAACCGCTTCTGCTCTTTCTCGATTTTAGTTTTCTTCGAGTGTTTGATAGCATTTCTAAGAACCGATATAAAGGCAATAGCAATTAAGACTAAGATGGCGTAATTTCCACCGTACCAAATAATCAAGGCTACAAGTGCAGCCGATGTAAAGGCCAGTATTGCTGTCCCAAACCAACTTGCAATTACATTAAAAACACCAGCAACTCGATAAACAGCAGAATCTCGATCCCATGCACGATCTCCAAATGATGTCCCCATGGCTACCATAAATGTAACATATGTGGTAGATAAAGGCAATGTGAAGTTAGTCCCTATAGAGATTAAAACGCTTGCTAAAACTAAATTAATAGCTGCTCTCAACAAATCAAAAGCAGGTTTTGTAGGAGATTGGGTATAAGCTAACGCTTGTTGCGGTTGCTTAAATCGACTACTTATTTTGTTTTGCCATTTTTCATCAAGAAGTTGCGAGAATGTTTGTCCTGTAAAAACAGCATAACGTACAATAGTCCGAGACAAGGTATTAGCCTTAAAACGCTCGTCTCCTTCACCTTGCCTTCCAAGGTTCACTCCAGTTTGAACAACATACTGCGCCTTACTGGAAAACCATAAGGTAAGTACCATAATAAAACCTGCAATAACCAAAATATATGCAGGAGTTTGCACTTCACCATCAAGGCCACTCATCAAAAACTCAGATGGTAATATTCCATTAGCATTAAAGGCTTCGAACCATAAAATAAACGATTGATAACCCGCAATACTTACTCCGATAAAATTCACCAAATCATTTCCAGCAAAGGCTAAGGCTAATGCAAAGGTTCCAATCACAACAATTACTTTTAAAATATTAGCCTTAAACATTGAAATAAGCAATTGTGAAACACCAGTCCACAGCACAAAACTTATCACTACAACTAGCAGCTTATTATTTTGAATAATACCTACAAATTCTGGATGAATAAAATCAATGGTATTAACGCCTTTAATTAAAATAAAATAAGTGATAGCCGCTAAAGAAGAACCGCCAAAAAAGGCGCCAATATACTTCAGTTTTTCTTGATAATTAAATGAGAATATAAGCCTTGCTATAAACTGCACAAAAGCACCTACAAAAAAAGCGATAAAAATAGAGAGTATAATTCCAAGGCTAATCTCAGTCGCCTTAGAAATGTTAATAAATTCGGCTAAATCACGAGTTAAATCAGGATTTTCGTACATTTTTAGAAGGCTCACACTTACGGCTGCTCCTAATAACTCAAATACAATAGACACTGTGGTTGATGTTGGAATCCCTATGGTATTAAAAAAATCAAGAATTAAAATATCGGTAATTAATACGGCTAAAAAAATGATGATAATCTCATCGAAATAAAACAAATTAGGGTTAAAAATACCGTTTCGAGCTACTTCCATGAGTCCGCTAGAAAAAATAGCACCAACCAAAACTCCCAAACCGGCTACTACTAAGATTGTTTTCATCGGAATAGCTTTAGAACCTATCGCTGAATTTAAAAAATTAACCGCATCATTACTCACCCCTACAACCAAGTCGGCAATGGCAAGGACAAATAACAAAATAACTATAGCGATATATAACTGCTCCAAATCCTAAAAATGAACTTGCAAAAATGCTACTAATTCATAGACTTAAACCATGGGGATTTGTTATTAAATTATTAAGAATTATAAAGCATTAAAGCGTATATACTTTAATAAATCCTGCGTTAGGTCGCTAGTAACATATTTACCAGAATTAGTTGAAGAATCGTTAAATTGTGGAAGCTCTAAACCTTGTTTTCTAGCTTTTAATTGGTAGTAAGTTATTCGACTTGGATGTTGCGGATTTACTCCATGAAAAACAGTTTGATTAATCTCATTACCTCGCTTTATGAGCTCAACTAGTAATTGCACAGCATCATCTTGATGGATCAAATTAACAGGTGCTTGCGGCGATTTTAATTCAGTTCGTCCAGCCAAGTAGGTTATCGGATGGCGATCTTGGCCGTATAAACCACCTAACCGCAAGACTTTTAACTGCGGGAGCTGTTTTAACCTGCTTTCGCTTTCTAAAAGGGCGCTTCGCTCAAAATCTGCCGACGTAAATTGATAGGTTTCTGAATAGGTTGGTAGATCTTCAGCGTCTTTAAAAACTGAGGTCGAACTCACATATATAATAGATTTTAAATGCGGTTGAGTTGCCAAGGCTTGCACAAGAACATCGATAGAATTTAAGAAATCTGCTTTGGATTGAGATCTTAGTCGCGGCGGAATTGAAATGACCAAAGTCGAAATATGAGCTACAAAAGTATCAAAATCACCTTGAATTTGAGTAGGCGTGAGTTGAATAAGATAGGCTAAAATATCGCGTTGCTTTAGCTCTACAAGCCGTGCTGAAGTTGTCGTGGTTCCCGCTACTTGGTAGTGATATGCTCGCAAATTTTCAGCTAGCGCTTTACCTAGCCAACCACAGCCTAGTATTCCAATTTTATTGGGCATTTAAAGATATTTTTTTGGTTATAATTATAGCGTCATTTACAATAAAAGGCTTGGGTATTTGGCTCTCTGTACGTGGTTTTATATTTAATCGGTTTTCTTGATGTAAATCGTAATTGATTTCATGTAGCTCAAAATTTAAATCGACGTTTTTTTGCACACTAAATTTCAACTCTAGCGGCTCTTGATTTACCACATGATAATCAAATAATCGATTAGAGTAACGTTGTTTAAAAATATGATAAGATTTTCCATTAGCTTCAAAAAAACCTGGCTCTAAACCATTTAGCTTAAAACTATTAAAGTTGATGGATTTAGGCAAATATAAACTCAAACGTCGCGTCGCTTTCGCTGGCTTAAGTCTTAAGCTATAATAGCTTAAATCACCGCTTACATAAGTAGTATCAACGCTTAAGCTTCCTTGAGGTAAAAATATATAAGGAGCTTCAGATCGGTAAGTTGCTTTTGAGTTATACTTGCTGCTGTAGTTGTTTGCTGGGGTTAGAGTATCTGTTGTCGTTAAGTAATTAGAAGTATAGCTATCTAATTCAGTATCATAAGTGAGCCAAAACGCCTGCTGTTCTTGTGGATATACTTGATAATTCAAGCTATTAGGCTGAGGCTGTTCTGGCGTAAATTCTGCTGAAAGGTGTGCTTTCATAAAAAAGAAAACTGCGATTACTAAACACAAATATGCGCTTAAACGAGAAGCGAAGTTTGAGGTGAGCGCTCCTTGAATACAACCAAAACTAAACACCGTAAATATGCTACTTAACAGCAACATTGATAAGCCTAAACCAACAGGGAAAAATAAAACAAATGGAGTTAACAATATTAAAGCAGGAATACCTAACAAAACACCTAACAAACGTTTATGAGACCAATTTAAATTATAAATAAGCATCCCAATTTGTATACACAATATAGGCAACATAAAATAATTAGCACCCGGCAAAAACCAAAAAAACAACACCCCGATAAGCCAAGCCACTAATCCAAAACCAGTATACATAGCTGCTGAAGAAAACAAATGAATTAACCGACGAACGGAGGCAAATAATGTAGCCAAGCTTAAGCTTACCACAACCACAATATAATCATGACCATTGTATGGAAAACCTTGTAAAATAGAATTGTATTGAGGGTAAAGACTAGCTATAATTTGAGCTAGAATATAGCCTATCGCCGTGATCCCTATAAATAAGCTAAGCCAAGCAAGGCTTGACAGCCCAAGTTGCTTAAGACTAAAATTTTGCTGTTGAAAACCTACATAAGCCGCAATTAACCAAACCAAGAAGCTGATGATCACTAAAGGCCATGCCCAAGAATACGGATAGCTTACAATAGTATAATTGGCGATATTAACATAAACATGATCTTGCGAGGTTTTGAGTAAATTGAGCTTAGCATTGGCAAATTGGGGCAATAAACGCAAGAGGTAATCGGCTTGATGAAGTAAACTTTGGTCGTTTAGTCGGCTTGGAATATCTAAGGCCGTATGATAATCAAAATGGTCATCAATAAAAGCAAAAAATAAACTGGGAATGTCTACTTTTTCTCTAAAGATGGTCGAATCAGTATCATTAGGTAATAATTTGTACACACTATACATTAGTGAATTAGCCATAGGATGCTTGAGCCCTGCTTGCTTCACTTGACTAATAATCTGTGCATTACCAGCGTTGGTTTCAACAATCATATTACTTGGACCACCGCTTCCACGAGATTCGAAATTAAGCACTAATCCGATATCACTTGCCCAAGGATGTTCACGAACAAATAATTCAGCACCGTTTAAACCAAGTTCTTCAGCGTCGGTTAAGCATATGATAATATCATTAGAAAACTCTGGCTCGGTAGCTAAATAACTGCGTAAACTTTCTAAAATTATAGCCACACCTGATGCTGCATCACTAGCACCAAAGGAGGAATGCGGTGAAGAGTCGTAATGACTTAGCAGTAAAATTGCTTTTGAATTTGGTTTTGGGTGGGTTGCCTTTAAACGTCCCACAATATTTTCGGGAATAGTCACTTGTCCGCGGTCACTAATACTAAACGCTTGTTGAGTGTGCACTTCATCAACACTAATAGCAATGAGTTGCTGAGTTATATAATTTCTAACCTGAGCATGAGCCTTAGACCCAACATAATGTGGCTCTTGAGCTATTGCATTCACATGTGATTTTGCATTGGCTAAAGAAAAATGATCATGGTCTAACTGAGCCTCGTTGCTTGGGGAAAAACTGTGATACAACGCATATACGAATGTTGAAATTAATACCGTATATAAAAGTTGCCTAATAAACTTCATTCTTTACAGCCGTTTTACAATTGCAAAATAATCGTTTCCTATATCTAAATAACCCTGGTTATAAACAAAATAATAGATACTCCCTTTTTTTGTTTTATAAATACTTGTAAATAGATTAAAGTCAAACCCTTTGTTAGTTAACTGTTGCCTGTTAACTTTAGTTTTATCATGCGGGTTTAGTTCATTTAAAATCCTAAAGTTTTTACGTAATTGGTTATTGGTGTTACGTACAACTTTAGTTTGGTCGCGATTTAATTTATTGTTGTAAGCATTGCGACAATAGTCGGAACAAAACCGCTTGTCGCTTCTTCCAGACAGAGGTTCTTGGCATTCTTCACAGAGGCGTTTCATAAGCGTATGAGTTAAGTTGATCTATAGTTTGGTTAATCTAATATAGGCATTTATGTTCAATTTTTGGCACAAAAAAAAAGCCGCTAAGTTAGACTTAGCGGCTTTGAAATAAGTATTAAAATAGTTTACTCGACAATAATAAACTCTGAGCGTCTATTCTCTTCGTGTTCATCTTCGGTACATCCGTTAGCACAGTCGTTTAAAGGTTCTTAATAGCCTTTCCCAACAGCTGATAACCTTGAAGCATCTATACCTTGAGATACAATATAATCCATTGTACTCTGAGCTCTTCGTTGAGATAAGCTTTTATTATAAGCTGCTGGTCCTCGTCTATCGGTGTGACTTTCAATTCTAATCGCCACGTCAGGGTATTCTTTTAGCACTTCAACTAGCCTATCTAAGCCAAGAGCAGCTTCTGGTCTAATAGTTGACTTATCAAATTCGAAGAAAATATTTTTAAGTGTTACTGAGCGATCTTCAATAAGATCTTTAACAGGATCCATCTCTATTGTCACTAGCATTTGTTCACCTTTTGCAGTAATGCGCTTTGAGGCACTTTCAAATTTATCTTTGTTAGCTTGGAAGTCATACTCCAAATCCATTAATAAAATAGTACTTGCTTTACCAGTCTCATCGGTAGTTAATTTAGTGATTTCATCGCCATTTTCTTCATAAACAATAACTTCAGCTGTATTAACAGGCTCGCTAGTTTCAGAATTAATAAGGCTTACTATAACAATAGTTTGGTCTAATGGTTCAATTAAATTCGCTTGATAAATATCATCATCTAAAGGGTTTTTACCACGGTTTGACGATACATAACCAGACTTCATTGGGACTAAATATGTAAAGGAAAAATCATCTGCAGACGAATTCACTGGCTTTCCAATATTTCTTGGTTGAGCATAGTCGCCATTATCATTCATATTAGCGTAAAATACATCTAGACCTCCAATCCCTAAGTGACCATCACTAGAAAAATAAAGGCGTTGATCTTGATCTATAAACGGATAGCTTTCACGACCTGGAGTGTTAATTTCAGCGCCTAAATTTTCTGGCTCACCATAGCTGCCATCTGAATTAATATTTACTTTATAGATATCAGATTCTCCAAAACCACCTGGACGATCACTTGAAAAATATAGTGTACTATTGTCGGGGCTTAAAGCAGGATATCCGGTAGAAAACTCTGAACTATTAAAAGGTAATTCTTGGACATCAACCCACTCGCCGTTTCTTAATGATGCTTTATAAATCTTTAAACGGCCAATACCGGTTGAATCTTTTTCGTAATTACCATCAGTATAATCGTTTCTAGTAAAGTACATGACTTGTGCGTCATTAGTAATAGCCATTGTACCTTCATGAAATTTAGAATTAATATCTCCCTCTACTTCTACCTCGTTCTTAAATGTACCTCCAACATTACTTGCAACAAACATATCTAATGTTGGCTGCTCATTCCATCCATAAGTTCGTCTAGATTTATTTCTGGCTGATACAAAAAATAGTTTTCCATCGTATTCATATGCACCGAAATCTTGGAATTCTGAATTAAGCTCTAAGCGCTTAACATCAAACTTAGGTTCTGCAAATAAAAGTTTAGAAACATAGTTAGGGTTCTTTTTAAAAGCTATAGCTCGCGCATCGTTTGGAGCCAATTCTACAAATTGATTCATAGCTTCTTTAAATAACTTTAAGCGCTTGTTAGCAATTAAAGTTTGTGCATATCTCAAATAATCTTCGGCTTCAACTTCAGTTTCATTAGCCATTTCAAGATAGGTTTTAAAGTATCGTTCCGCATCTTCTGTCTTATAAACTTTATAATTTGAAATAGCTAATTGCTTGTACACATAAGGTGTAGCCTGCCCATCAGAAACAAGCTTTTCGTAGTCTTCTATAGCATCGATAAATTCTAAGCGATCAAAGTGCTTATCTGCTTTCTTTGAATCGGAATTTTGGGCTTGGATAGATAATGTTCCTATCAAGGCCACAATTAAAAAGGTATATATAGTTTTCATGTTGATTTTATCTTGATAATTAGAAATAACGAGGTGAAACGAATGTTTTCTTGTTAAAGAAAATATCGAATATAACGAATGCTTCATAAGAAGGCTCATTTAAATCGTTGGTTGAAGTATCGTAAGCAAATCCAAACTGAAGCCAATCGGTAGCTCTAATACTCATTAAACCACTAATAGCATCTTCATAACGGTAAGAGGCACCAATCTCAAAACGATCGTAAAATAAGAAGTTGGCATTCGCATCAAAAGACACAAAAGAATTTAATTC
Organism: Psychroflexus sp.; assembly: GCA_965656295.1. GTDB lineage: Bacteria > Bacteroidota > Bacteroidia > Flavobacteriales > Flavobacteriaceae > Psychroflexus. The sequence goes on along the minus strand of CBFHKB010000064.1, from coordinate 2,092 downwards.
TGATTTAATTAAGGTTGATGGCTTAAACTTCAAATAGTCAGTTAATTGAAATACATATCCAGCAGTTAAAAAATAGTGTTGTTCTTGAGTTCCGAAACCTCTACCATTTTTATCTAAATAAGTTTCATTTAAAAAGTTAGGGACTGATAAACCTACATAATAATTATCTGAGTAGAAAAATAAGCCTGCCCCGAGGTTAAAAAACGATTCTGATACATTGGGCTCAAACGCTAAGTCATTTTGTTGTGCAAGGTCTATAAACCCAATATCCTGAAAGGTAGACCCTACTTTTAAACCAAATGCTAGTCTATGCTTTGCTGAAAGGTTTACTGTGTATGACACATCAGCGTATAGATTTGTTTCTTGTACCGGTCCAATTTGATCTTGAATGCCTGATAAACCGACACCTAAACCATTTCCTACTGGTGTATGTGCTGCAAAAGTAAAAGTCTGTGGCGCACCATTTATACCTGACCATTGGTCTCTAAACAGTAAACCGATCGAGGGGTTTTCTTTAGAACCTGCATAAGCTGGGTTCACCACATTCATGTTGTACATGTACTGTGTATACTGAGGGTCTTGCTGAGCCTTAGCTTGGTTACCTATCAGCAAAAAGCAGGTTAAAGCTGAAAGTATAAATATATTTTTCATGGTTTTTAATTTATGATGTTAGATAATATTAACCAACCTGAAAGCAGGTTGGTTAATAATAATAAAATTAGTTACGTTTAATGTAAATCCAGCCTTTTGCTTCTCGTCCAAATATTGGATCTTCGTTTCTAAGTTTAATCACATAGAAATAAGTACCATTCACTAAGCGATCACCTTCATCAGTTTGACCGCCAAACTCATTTACATAATCTGTTTGAAAAAAGACAGAACGTCCATTTCTATCAAAGATTTCAACGCTTTCTATTCCTGATCTATCATCTAAAAATGCTAAGTCAAGTACATCATTTTCTCCAGGTGTTTCGTCTGGTGATAAGCCTTGTGTTATTTTACAAGCAGCATTATCGTAAGGTGTAATTTCTACATCAGTTATAACGAGATTACTTGACGCTTCACAACTTTCTATATTAATGACACAGTAAATTTCATCACTAAACATTCCATCTTCATCATAAGTAATGGTAATAGATTGACCTGTTTGTGGTAACTGTGTGTTATTTCTAAACCATCTGAATTGAACTTCACTAACATCTGCATTAGTCAGGTTTGCTGTTAGTTCAATGTCATAAGTTGGTATGTCTTGTAAACCAGTTGGATCATCTGCACAATAATTTAAAACAGTATTAATATCCGTAGATGCCGTGACATCAACCAAAATATCATCACGATCTTCAATATTAACCGAACTTGTTGTTGAGCAATTAGTTCCAATCGGAGTTACAGTAACTTCATAGGTACCATAATCTAATGGCACTAAGGTTGAATTTGTTTCACCTGTTAAAGTTGTCCCATCCAAGCTCCATTCAAACGTCACTTCTTGGTCAGTATAATTTGTAGCTGAAGCATCAAGAAGTGTTGAAGTGAGATCACAAGATACTACATCATCACCTAAATCTACAATTGGAGAAACATTGAAAGTGTATTCTACTGATGCTGAAACTGGACAACCATCTATAGTTACTGTCACGTCATAAACACCAGTCTCAGATACTTCAATAGAAGCTGTCTCCTCACCGGTTGACCAGACATAAGTAGCGTTTGTCACCTCAACGCCTGTTACATTTGCTGTAATAGTTTGTGCTTCTGCATCACATAGCACTTGATCTTCACCAAGGTCTACTTCAAAAGCACCAGCTTGAACAGTATAATCAAAACTTGATTCACAGACTTGTGGCTCACCAGTTGCAGTACCATTTGTAGTAATAATAGTAACCGAATAATTACCGCCTTCAGTAGCATCAAAAGTTGGGTTTGTGGCATCGGTGATTTCGGTACCATCTAAAAACCACTGATGCTCGACGTTACCAAAGCTATCTGAATTATCAAGTGAAGCATCTAAGGTAATCGTCTGACCCTCACACACAATAAGATCCTCAGGAACAGTCACTCCTGGCTCTTCTTCAATAACAACAGTAAAGAATTC
>CBFHKB010000063.1:0-12780 GCA_965656295.1 Psychroflexus sp. | reverse complement strand
ATAGGTGTCGCCAATCACTAAGTTTTGAGCAACAATCGATTGGCTATCGCCAAAGTTATCGAACTCTTCACTACAATAAATCTCAGTCAGGTTACCACAATCATCGGCATAAATAGCTTGCGAAGGACCGCCAAAACCATCAAAAATTACAGTCGAAGTAATTGTGGTTGCTGTGGCTGTAAACTCAAACCAAACATCTTGAGCTGCAGGACCTGCACATGACACAGGCACTGAACTTCCAGTAGATTGCTCTAAGGTTCCAAAATTTAAAGTTTCACAGAAATTATCAGGATTAATAACGGCTACCGATGCTGTATCACAGGTATCGTTAGGTGGCGGGCAATTATCTCTAATCACGCCACTGGTAATAGTACAGTTAGGATCGTCTTCATTAATCGTTGTAAAGCTTACACCAGTACCGATAGGATAAGGACCAAATTGTTCGGTTTGACCATTTGCAGAAACTCCTGTTACGGTATTCCCTTGATCATCTTCAATAGTTATAGAAGTTGCTGTTCCTAAATCATCGATGACGACATCTACAAAAAACTGATTATTTGAACAATCATCAACGACATTGTAGGATACATCTTGAAACACACAAGTTGCACAAGCAACCGTGTAATCTATCGGAACATAACCTTCAGAAGCACAATCAAAAATACCATCTGCATCAACCTGAATGTAAATCACACTTCCTGAAGACTGGAAAAACATACCATCTAGAATACCATCACCATTTGGACCATAAGGTTCGCCAGGGTTTAATACCGTTGTGCCATCTGAATCAAGCACGATTAATTCATCCCAACCATCTTCAACTTGGCCTTGATTAATAATTAAATTCAAAGGTGTTCCATCATTACTGGTATAAGAAAATTCAGTAATACCACCACTAGTATAACAAAATGAGTTATTAATAGACCCAACACTACAGTCAACTATTTCGTGCGGGTTAGTTTCTGTTGTAAAGCTAAATTCCTGACATCCTGTTGCCACACCAACACTGTTGTAAGGTACAATTGTAACATAAAATGTTGCATCATATTGATCTAAAGCCCCAGGAATAACATTTTGAATTTCTGTAGATGAGCCTACATCTTCTTGATCTAAAATATCAGTTCCACCAGGGGTAGTTCCAACACTAACAAAATACCCGCTAGGCAAACCTGTCGCTGGAGACCATTCTAAAGGCGTAGCGATATTAACATTAGTTGCGCCATCGGCTGGAGTTGTCATGACAGCATCACAATTTGGTGGTGCATTCAATACTTGAGTTCCATTAACATTATCAATAACAAATTTAAACCCTGCAACATTTCGAGATACAGCAAATCGAAGCTTAAAATCTGATCCTACTGGTAAATCTGCTGCTGCGATAGTAAAAGTAGGTGATACCACACAATCTGCACTTGCTGTATAATTCGTATCGTCTATAACACCAAAAGGAATCCAGGTTCCACCGTTGTCAATAGAGTATTGCAATTCAGCAGTACCCCAGCCAACAGGAAATGCAGAACTGTCGGTAGCGTCAATAACTTTATAGTCGAAATTTAAGGTAAAGTCCGTACCGTTAGATTGCGCAACAATATTATTTGAGGTTAACTCCGCATTAAACGAAAAGAAGCCCGTAAAAGCTGCACTTAAACTTTGGTTTTCGCAAGCATCACCTGTATCTAACACAAACGGAACAGATGCATTGTCTTCGGTCCAGCCTGCTGGAACACCTTGATCAAAGTTTTCAAAAACACCTATTTGACTAAAGCCAAAAAAAGGAATTAAGAAAACTAATGTTAATAGTATTTTTTTTCTCATGAGGTAAACATTTATTTGAATGCCGAATATAAAAAAAATGTTATTAAGACGTTAAGACTTTTAATCAAAAAAGATAATTAACTTAAAAAATTAACAAAAAACAAGAGCCAAAGACGCTTAAATTGTTCTCGATATTTCTTAGTACTTTTGTATTAAAATTTACTTATGCTCGAAACTCAGTCTATTGAATATGAAAAAGCTATCTTAATTGGTATTGTTAATCAACACCAAAACGATGAAAAGTCGAAAGAGTATCTCGATGAATTAGCTTTTTTAACTTATACGGCTGGCGGTGACGTAATCAAGCGATTTCAACAAAAACTTGACACTCCTAATCCCAAAACATTCATAGGGAAAGGCAAAATGGAAGAAGTGCAAGAATTCGTAAAAGCCAACGATATTGGCTCAGCAATTTTTGATGACGAACTCTCACCTGCACAACAAAAAAACATAGAAAAAATACTTAAGTGTAAGGTTGTAGATCGAACCTATTTAATCTTAGATATTTTCGCACAACGCGCTAAAACAAGCTATGCTAGAACTCAGGTTGAATTAGCACAATATGAGTATTTACTACCCAGATTAGTCGGTTTATGGACGCACCTTGAGCGCCAACGTGGTGGAATTGGCATGCGTGGTCCCGGAGAAACTGAAATTGAAACTGACCGAAGAATTGTGCGTGATAAAATTAGCTTGCTTAAAGAAAAGCTCAAAACCATAGACAAGCAAATGGCTGTTCAACGAGGAAACCGTGGAAGCTTAGTACGGGTTGCTTTGGTAGGTTATACCAACGTAGGCAAATCTACTTTAATGAATTTAATAAGCAAAAGTGATGTATTTGCCGAAAACAAACTTTTTGCCACTTTAGATACAACAGTTCGTAAAGTTGTGATTAGAAATTTGCCGTTTTTACTTAGCGATACCGTAGGGTTTATTCGTAAACTACCTACACAACTCGTCGAATCGTTTAAGTCCACTTTGGATGAAGTACGAGAGGCCGATTTAATACTTCATATCGTTGATATTTCTCACAAAAATTTTGAAGAACATATTGATTCTGTTAATTCAATTTTAAAAGACATCAAAGCACTTGAGAAGCCAACCATAATGGTTTTCAATAAAATAGATGCTTACGAAGCTGAAGAGATTGAAAGTGACGACTTAGTCACTAAAAAAACCTCAGCTCACTTCACTTTAGACGAGTGGAAAAAAACCTGGATGAATAAAGTTGACGACCGTGTTTTATTTATTTCAGCAACTCAAAAAGACAATATCGAAGATTTTAGACGAAAAGTTTATGAGGCCGTTAGAGAAATACATGTGACGCGATTTCCTTATAACAAATTTTTATACCCTGAATACGATCAAAATTTTGAAGAACTCTAAAATTCTTCTAACAACAACCAAGGATTAGTTTTTACGTAATGCCATTTAATAGTGGTCAAGTCAAGGTCTGGCGAAACAAGTTGACGTCTTCTATGATTATTGAGTTTTACCCAAGCCGTGGCGTAAATCTCATAGTGGTTTTCAGGGTAATCTTGTTTTAAGTATTGAACAAATTGCCAAAACACATCTGGCTTACCTAAAGATTTTATCTGCTTTTTAGTGAGATACTCCCCGAGATTTATATACTTTAATTTTTGATCTTTTTTAGACTTAACCCTAAAGCTTACCAAGCTCGATTTGGCACGAAGCATCATACGCCAACTCAAGCGATGCCCTTCTTCAGTCCAAAATACATTAGTTGACATGATGTAAGGTCTAAGCGGAAGCAAAACTTGAATAAGCAACCAAAGACCTATAAAAGCTTTCACCCAGAGTTTAGCAGAGTAAGACTTAATAGAAGCTGGATTTATGACTGGCAAACGTTTCGGCAAAAACAATCGTCTAATCACTTCAGCCGGAAAAAAAAACACCGTAAAAGCTAAAGACATGTAGGGAAAAATACCTATTTGAAACACAACACTATTAAATAAGTGAAAAAATATGCTCAACACAAAGGCCAACTTACGTGTTTTTGACCATAATAATAAAGGTACGACAAGCAAATCGAAAGCAATACCAAAGTATGACATTGCGTAATGAATAAATCGTTCTTGTAGCCATTCACCCACGAGTGGATAATCGAGTTTAGACACCATAAAAAGTGCTATAACCTCTGCATTTAACCAGTCGGGATATAGTTTTGCTAAAGATGCGTAGGTGTAAACAATAGCGAGTTGGCCAATAATTAAAACATAAACCCAATTAGGCATCACGACGCATTTTTGAACACGACCCTGCTTAACATCTAAACTATAATCGCGATGAGCTGGCAATACGCACATTATTAGGTTAAGTAAAACCAATAAGTAATAATGATTGTTATAAGCACTTTTTTGCATGAAATAGGCTGCCGCCCAAAACAGACTAAATAAAAAAATACTTAACCGATAACGATAACCCAACATGACGCCTAGACCAAAGCAACCCATAAGTAAAAACCAAACATACATGAACGGTCCCTGGAGGTTTTGAAGAATATCAAAGCCTAAAAAATTAAATGTAAATCTAGGTTCAACCAATACTCTTGTAACCCAACCTGTAGCAATCGCACCCCAAGATTCAAGTGTAATTAGTAGTCCAAATAAAATTCGAAAAACAACTAAAGCTGAATTATTAACTGTTTTAAATAAGAGATTATCGATTCTGTTCATAAGAAGCTATATAACTCAAAGCCTGTCGTTTATCATTTTGCATCGCTGAAATTAAATCGCTAACTTGATTAAACTTCTGCTCACTTCGCAATCGTTTTAATAACTTTATGGATAAAGTTTGGCCGTACAAGTCTTGGTCAAGGTCAAAGAAATACGTTTCTATACTTTGCTTTGTCTCGTTAAATGTAGGATTAGTCCCAATATTCGTTAAACCAAAGTAGGTTTGCGAATTGATTTGAGCTTTCACAACATAAACTCCAGATTTAGGAATCAACTTATAGTCTTCTTCCACCTTAAGATTAGCGGTTGGAAAACCAAGACCTTTACCCAGACCTTTACCTTTTACAACTTCACCGGTAATCCTAAAATCTTCAGTTAAATATTGATTAGCAGTTTCTAAATCACCACTAAGCAAGGCAGTCCTGATCTTTGTAGAACTCACTGCTACTTGATCTATGTCTTGTTTAGAAATTTCTTCTACACTAAAACCTTCTGTAAGACCAAAATTTTTTAAATCTTCTATATTAGCAGTTCTATTGCGACCGAAACGGTGATCGTAACCAATAATAATATGCTTGGCATGAAGTTGTTCCACTAAAATTTTATGAACATAGTCTTGAGCTGAAAGCCGAGAAAAGGTTTTTGTAAATGGATGAATAATTAAATGTTCTAAACCCGTAGATTTTAAGATTTCTATTTTTTCGTTTAAGGTGTTAATCAATTTTAAGTTAGATTGGTGTTGAAGCACCATTCGTGGATGAGGAAAAAAAGTTAACAATGCCGATTGCAATTGTTTTTCTTTAGCTGAAGCGACTAGACGCTTTAATATTTGTCGGTGCCCCACATGCACTCCATCAAAAGTACCAATGGTTATGGCTGTCGCCTTGCGACTGTCAAAGTCTTTTATAGAATGGTAGATCTTCAATAGATTACGTTTAGTTTATTTACCGTTAAATTGATTCATTGTTCTTGCTAATCCCGCTGTTCCAAACGATTTTATGATTTCAACACTTTTCTTTAAGCGTTCTTGAAGCTGTTCTTGTTCTTTTTCAGACCATTTCCCGAGCACATAATCTACTTGTTGACCGCGAGAAAATTGACTTCCTACACCAAAACGCAGTCGAGAATACTTCGTCGTGTTCAATGTTTGCTGGATATGCCTTAAGCCATTATGTCCGCCGTCACTACCCTTGGCTTTTAAACGCAACGTACCAAAGTCTAAGTTTAAATCATCCGTTATCACTAGTAAATTCTCAAGCGGAATATTTTCTTTAGTCAACCAATATTGTATGGCTTTACCACTTAAATTCATAAATGTGCTTGGCTTTAGGAGTAAGAACTGTCTTCCTTTAAATTTATAAGTTGTTAAATCACCTAAGCGTTTAGTTTCGAAACTTAAGTCTTCTTGTGAGGCTAAAAGATCTAAGATTTCAAAACCCACATTATGTCTTGTAAATGCATAATCTATGCCTTTATTACCCAAGCCAGCTACCAAATACTTTTTCATAGAAAGTAATACAGAAATTTAGTGTAAAAATAAAAAAGCATCTCGATATGAGATGCTTTTAAAGTTTTAATCTAAGCTTTTACTTAAGATTCAGTTGAATTTTCTGCACCATCAGCAGCTTCTGCTCCTTCTTGTTCTTCATCATCTTCATCTTCAGCAGCAACAATATTACGAGATGTTTTCACCATACAAATAACCGTGTTGTCAGGGTGCATGATTTTATAATCATCATTAGCAACTGCTGTAACGTATAGTTTTTTACCAATTTTTAATGGTGTAACATCTGCTACGATATAGTCAGGCAATTTGTTTGCTAAACCACGAACCGACATACGTCTTAAGTTAAATCTTAATACACCACCATTTTTAACCCCTTTAGGAACCCCTTCAGCGTGAACAGGAATTTCCATTGTAATTTCTTGGTCATCATCAAACTCATAGAAATCAAGGTGTAAAATCTCATCAGTTACTGGATGAAACTGAATGTCTTGTAATACAGCGTTAGCTTTAGTTCCGTCATTCAATACCAACTCTACGGTATGAACATCAGCTGTATAAATTAAATTTTTAAACGCTGGCTCTGGTGCATGAAAATGCACAGCTTGATCTCCTCCGTAAAGTACGCAAGGAATCTCTCCAGCATTACGCAAGGCCTTAGTTGACTTTTTGCCTACGCTTTCTCTTTTAGATCCTTCAATCTTGATTGACTTCATAAAATATATATTAAATTACATTAAAAATTTAGAACTTATAGATTTGTTGTTGTGCACTGCTTGCATGACATCTGCAAATAATTCGGCACAACTTACCACTTTTATTTTCTTACTTGTTTGCTTTAAAGGTATACTATCGGTTACAATTAATTCTTCTAAAGCAGAATTTTCAATTTTCTCATAGGCGTTTCCTGATAACACAGGATGCGTACATACTGCGCGAACAGTTTTAGCGCCACGCTCCATCATTAAGTTAGCTGCATGTGTAAGGGTACCTGCAGTATCGACCATATCATCTACTAAGACTACATTTTTACCTTCAACATCACCAATTAATGCCATGTGAGATATCACATTAGCTTTTGCGCGCTGCTTGTAACAAATAACTACATCGCTTTCTAAAAATTTTGAATAGGCATAAGCTCGTTTAGAACCACCCATATCTGGCGATGCCACTGTTAAGTCTTTTAGACCTAAAGACCTCAGGTACGGCAAAAATATGGTAGATGCGTATAGGTGATCCACGGGCTTTTCAAAAAAACCTTGAATTTGATCGGCATGTAAATCCATAGTAATTATTCGTGTTGCCCCTGCTGTTTCAAGCATTTTAGCAATTAACTTAGCGGCAATAGGAACACGAGGTTTGTCTTTACGATCTTGTCTTGCCCAACCAAAATAGGGTAAAACAGCTGTTATGTGTCTTGCTGAAGAGCGTTTTGCGGCGTCCAACATTAACAACATTTCCATCAAATTTTTTGAACTAGGATGGGTAGAACCCACAATGAATATACGCGAACCCCGAACCGATTCTTCAAAGGATGGTTGAAATTCACCATCACTAAAGTTAAGGGTGTTCACGTTTCCAAGCGGGATACCATAAGCATCAGCTATAGATTTTGCGAGGGTTTCAGATTGTGAGCAGGCGAATATTTGCGCCATCTTAATAGATTCAGCCATAAGGTATTACGTTTATGGTTTGCAAAAATAGATAATTTACATCAAGTGTGAATTTATTTCCTTAATAATTTTTAAGTTTTTTCAGAAATTAATTCTAATTTTGCACGTCTTAGCCTTGGTGGCGGAACTGGTAGACGCGCTGGATTCAAAATCCAGTTTCTTCGGAAGTGCGGGTTCGATTCCCGCCCAAGGTACAAAAGCCCTCGTTTTACAAGGGCTTTTTTGTTTTAAACTTCCCAAATTTCTATTCGGTTAGACTTCAATAATTTAAAAAGTTATTTGAACCTAAACAGCATTTAAAGAAAATCAAAAAAAAATTACAAATACAACCTCACCTCAACCCTGAAGTTTAAATTTGTGAAAAAAATAAATCTATGAAGGTTGCTGTTGTCGGTGCTACTGGTATGGTAGGCCAAGTCATGCTCGAAGTCTTAAGCGAGCGAAATTTTAAAATTGATGAATTAATTCTAGTCGCTTCAGAGCGTTCTGCAGGGAAACAAGTTAAAGTTCAAAACAAGACATATACTATTAAAGGTTTAACTGAAGCCGTTGAGGCAAAACCTGATATTGCCTTATTTTCAGCTGGTGGCGATATTTCTTTAGAGTGGGCGCCTAAATTTGCTAAAGTTGGAACCAAGGTCATTGACAATTCTTCAGCTTGGCGAATGAATCCAAAACATAAATTAATCATTCCTGAAATTAACGCCAATCAACTCACCAAAGACGATTTAATTATAGCCAACCCTAATTGCTCAACCATTCAATTATTAATGGTGCTAAAACCTATTCACGACCAATTTAGCATTAATCGAGTAGTTGTTTCAACCTACCAATCGATTACTGGCACAGGCCTCAAAGCCGTAAAACAATTAGAAGCCGAAGCCGAAGGCACAAATGCTGAAATGGCTTATCCGTACCAAATTCATAAAAACGCCTTACCACATTGCGACATCTTTATGGATAACGACTACACAAAGGAAGAAATGAAGCTTACTAATGAAACCAAAAAGATATTAAACGATCCCAAAGTTAATGTGGTCGCCACAGCTGTTAGAATTCCAGTAGTTGGCGGTCATTCGGAAAGCGTGAATATTGCCTGTGATAAGGCTTTTGAAATTTCAGAGATTAAGCAAACACTTCATCAAATGTCTGGCGTTACTTTACAAGACAATCCAGATGTAAACACTTACCCTATGCCTTTTTATGCTAAAGGCAAAGATGATGTTTTTGTAGGTAGAATAAGACGTGATTTTACACAAGACAACACCTTAAACCTCTGGGTTGTGGCCGATAATTTAAGAAAAGGTGCAGCCACTAATGCTGTACAAATTGCTGAATATTTAGTCCAAAATAACCTCGTTTAGCAGTCTTTAGAATTAGTTTGATCCTTAGGCTTAGAGCGTGTCATTTTATACAGTAAGTAGGCAAAACCAGCGACAAAATGTAAAATAATAACACCGGCCACAATGTATATGAATGTATTAGAGTCACGCATCACAATTATTTTTGATAAAATTAAAATTTAACCTGCAAAAAAACTATGACTAACATCAGCTCCAGCTGAAATTACTACATGTAAGTTGAAATCTGTATATTTACAAAAACGCGTCTCAATGAAAAAATTAATAGTAGCTGGCTTAGCCTTAAGTTTTATGGCTTGCCAAAACAATCAAAACGAATCTAAATTGAAGTACCCCGAAACCAAAACTGTAGACACGGTTGACACCTATTTTGGAACTGATGTTAAAGATCCTTACCGTTGGTTAGAAGATGACAGAAGCCCAGAAACCGAATCCTGGGTTGAAGCTCAAAATGAAGTTACCTTTGGTTACTTAGACCAAATCCCTTACCGCGATAGTCTCAAGCAACGCCTTACCGAAGTTTGGAATTACGAAAAAATTGGCGCACCCTTTAAACGAGGTGACTTTACGTATTTTTATAAAAACGACGGCCTACAAAATCAATCGGTTCTTTATCGTTACAAAACCGGAGAAAGCGCAGATAGCGCTCAAATCTTTCTTAACCCTAACACGTTTAGTGAAGATGGAACTACATCGCTAGGGAGTATAAGTTTTTCTGAAGATGGTAACACCCTTGCTTATTCTATTTCTGAAGGTGGAAGCGATTGGCGAAAAATTATCATCATGGATGCTTTAACCCAAACACAAACTGAAGACACTTTAGTTGATGTCAAATTTAGTGGCATTTCTTGGAAAGCTAATGATGGCTTCTACTATTCTAGTTACGACAAACCTGAAGGCAGTGAACTATCAGCAAAAACCGATCAACATAAATTGTACTACCACCAATTAAATACCTCGCAAGCTTCAGATGAAGTTATTTATGGCGACACAGCAGCAGAGAAACACCGGTATGTCTCTGGTTATGTGACTGATGATAATCAATATTTAGTCGTTTCAGCTTCAAAATCTACTTCCGGAAATCGCTTAATGATTAAAGATTTAACAGATCAAGACGCTAAATTTGTTGACATTGTTAGTGGGTATGAGCAAGACGCCTACGTTATGGATCATATAGAAGGTACACTTTACATTTCAACCAACCTCGATGCTCCTAACCAGCGAGTCGTTAAAGTTAATGCCAAAATGCCAACTCCAGAACAATGGATTGATGTCATCCCAGAAACCGAGCATGTCTTGTCGGCTTCAACTGGTGGCGGCTATTTATTTGCAGAATATATGGTCGATGCTGTTTCACAGGTAAAACAATATAGTTTTGATGGCGAATTAGTCAGAGAAGTCGAACTCCCTGGTATTGGAAGCGTTGGAGGCTTTGGAACTAAAAAAGAAGAAAACGAACTCTATTATTCATTTACCAATTATACAACGCCAGGCACGATTTACAAATATAGTATTGAAACAGGAACCTCTGAGCTTTACCGCCAGCCTGAGATTGATTTTGACTCTAGTGCTTTTGAAAGCAAACAAATATTTTATACTTCTAAAGACGGGACAAAAGTGCCGATGATTATTACCCATAAAAAAGGCTTAAAACTGGATGGCACCAATCCAACAATGTTATACGGATACGGTGGATTTAACATCTCTTTATCGCCTTCATTTAGCACAGCTAATACCGTTTGGCTCGAAAATGGTGGCGTATATGCGGTAGCTAATTTACGTGGCGGTGGTGAATACGGCAAAGAATGGCATGATGCTGGTACTAAACTAAAAAAGCAAAATGTATTTGACGACTTTATTGCAGCAGCTGAATACCTAATAAATGAAAAATACACTTCGAATAAGCATTTAGCTATTCGTGGCGGCTCTAATGGCGGACTCTTAGTGGGTGCAACCATGACACAACGTCCAGACTTAGTAAAAGTTGCTTTACCTGCCGTTGGTGTGTTAGACATGTTGCGCTACCACACATTTACTGCCGGTGCAGGTTGGGCTTACGATTATGGCACAGCCGAGCAAAGCAAAGAAATGTTTCAGTATTTATATAATTATTCGCCAGTTCATAACGTTAAAACAGGTACTGAATATCCTGCTACGCTAGTAACTACGGGCGATCATGATGACCGTGTAGTTCCGGCACATAGTTTTAAGTTTGCTGCCGAATTACAGGCTAAGCAAGCTGGCGAAAACCCAGTATTAATTAGAATTGAAACTAATGCAGGTCATGGCGCTGGTAAACCTACCGCAATGATTATTCAAGAATACGCTGATATTTTTGCTTTTACCTTTTATAATATGGGTATAGATCAATTATAAGAATATACTTTAAATCAACTAAAAAACCACCTTTAAATGAAGGTGGTTTTTTGTTTGCATATAAATCCGTAAAGTAATGAATACTTAAAATTCACACCATATTATTTTACGCTTAAATACCTTAAAAAGGTTTCTCGCGGAATTTCTTTAGCCCCTAATGAAGCTAAGTGAAGGGTATACATTTGGCAATCGATTAACTTAACACCTTCTTCAGCAAGTTGCTGAACTAAGCTAATAAAGCCGTATTTAGAAGCATTACTCTGGCACGTAAACATACTTTCACCACAAAAAACGCCCTGCTCTTTTAAGTAAATACCATACAAACCACCTACTAGCTGGTGTTGATCATACACTTCAACTGAAATGGCATACCCCAAATCGTGTAAATTCAAATAAGCATCAATCATTTCAGAAGTAATCCAAGTACCTTCTTGTCCATGCCTAGGCTGTTCGGCACAAGCTGTAATTACAGACTTAAAATCTTGATTATAGGTAACACTAAACTTATTCTGTTTCAACAATTGTTTCATTGACTTTGAAATGTGTAAATTCTCAGGGAATAACACCATACGTGGATTAGGGCTCCACCATAACAAGGGCTCGCCTTCAGCAAACCACGGGAAAATACCGCTTTGATAAGCTAGTAATAAACGCTCGGGTGATAAATCGCCACCGACTGCTAATAAACCATCAGCATTAGCCAAGTCGGGATTCGGAAACCAGAGATATGAATCAAGAAGATGCATTAGTATAGGATAAGAAGTCCACCCATAAAAACAAGGCTCGCAATAAGCATCATTAATATGGTGTAGGTTAATAAATCTCGCGCTTTAACTTTGGTGATAGACAGTAATGGTAGTGCCCAAAACGGCTGAAGCATATTAGTCACCTGATCACCGTAAGCCATGCTCATAATAAGCGTTCGCAAATCTACCCCTAAACTATTAGCCGAATTAATAATAATAGGGCCTTGAATAGCCCATTGGCCACCACCGCTAGGAACAAATAAATTAACTAAGGCCGCACTTAAGAAGGTAAATAGAGGCAACAAATCTTGGGAAGCCAACCTAACAAGTTGCTGACTAAGCTCAGTCACTAAACCAGAATCCCGCATGATTCCCATAATGCCAAAATAGAGTGGGAATTGAATTAAAATACCAGCCGCACCACCTATTGCTTTTTTTAAAGCCTTGGTATAAGCTATTAAATTAGAATGACATAAAAAACCTAAACCTAACATAATCAAATTAAGCAAGTTTGGCGTTAATTGAAAATGGAGTAAGGCTTCATGATAATTAACAATAGCCGCAACCAGTAATAAAACGCCGATAAGCTTTGACAACCAAGGAGATTGG
>CBFHKB010000062.1:0-12919 GCA_965656295.1 Psychroflexus sp. | reverse complement strand
AGCGATTCCTCTTTCCTTAGGAGGATCGAAATATTTAAACCCAAATATAAACATTAACAACAGGATCACCACATAAATAAGCGTGGTAATGGTAAAGGATTTACGTTTATATTTAGTATTTAAAAACTTCAATTAATTGGGTTTTACAGCTAATACAAGTTTGTATTTGTTATCGTTAGCAATCGACATCACATCAACGGCTTTTTGTAAAATCACATCTTTTTCGGCTCTTAAAATAACCGTAGGCTGATCAACACCAGAAAGTTTCGATTTTAAAGCACTTTCAAGATTTTTTAATGGCACTTGTTCGCCATCAACAAAATACTTTAAGTCTTTGGTAATACTTACCGATACGTTTTGTTTGTTTGTCGTTTTTCCTCTAGCCTTAGGTAAAATGAGATCTAATGCCTCTGGCGTGATAACAGGTGATGTTAACATAAAAAAAACCAATAACAAAAACACGATGTCTGTCATAGACGACATGCTAAATTCTGGACTCACCTTATTTCGGCCGCGTAAGTTCATAAGTTAATGTTTAGGTTGGCTCGTTAAGTAGGTCTAGGAAGTCAACTGCTGTGGCTTCCATTTGGTGTACCACCTTATCGGTTTTTACGACTAAATGATTGTACCCAATATAAGCAATAATACCTACAATTAAACCCGCAACTGTAGTCATCATAGCTGTATAAATACCTTCGGCTAGCGATCCCATTTCTGCTTGACCACTGCTTGTCGCTAATTCATAAAAAGCTAAAACCATACCTATAACAGTTCCTAAGAATCCTATCATTGGTGCAGCACCTGCTATGGTTGCTAATACACTCACATTTTTTTCTAGTTTATACACTTCTAAACGACCTGCATTTTCTATTGCCGTGTTTATATCTTCGAGCGGTGTTCCTATTCTTGAAATCCCTTTAGCTGTTAGACGAGCTACAGGTGAATTTTCTTGAGCACAGCGCATTTTTGCCGACTCAATATTACCATTAGTTACGCTATCTTTAATTTGATTCATAAAATCTTTATCGGTCTTAGATGCGGCTTTGATCGCAAACAAACGTTCGAAGTAAATGTATAAGGCCACAAATAGCAAAACTGCTAAAATGGCAATAATTACGGTTCCTCCGGTACCGCCACTTAAGATTAAATCAATAACCGATAATGTTTTTTCTTCAGAAGCTAAGGCTCCAGTAGCTTCTACTGCTTCTGTATTTTGTAATAAAGTATAACTCATAATTGTTGCTTCAATAACCTAACGTCAAATTTAAAATTAAATTGTAAACTAGTTCAGCTTTAAGCCACTAGTTATAGAAAAAGTGTTCTATAAATACAAAGGTTCCTGCACCTGCCAAGAAACCAACTAAGGCTAACCAAGCGATCTTCTTTAAGTACCAAATAAAGTCGATTTTTTCAATTCCCATTGCAGCGACACCTGCGGCTGACCCAATAACAAGTAAACTACCACCTGTTCCTGCTGAATAAGCAATGAAATGCCAAACAGGATGGTCAACTTCGTAGGTATACATCCCCATTGTGGCAGCAACCATTGGCACATTGTCGATTAATGCTGATAACATGCCTAATAGAATAACAACTACATCCATATTTGGAATTGCGTTTGAAATACTTTCAGCAGCATAGCGCAAAGTGCCTACATCAACACCTCCAATACTTCCATAAACTAAACTTTCTAAGGCAGCAACTGCAAGCAAAATTCCTAAAAAGAATAAGATACTTGAAAATTCAATTTTTGATAAGGCCTTATGGGTTGAATAACGATATTTTTGATTAGAAGGTAAGTTTTTAACCGGTTTTACATACTCAGACACTAACCAAACCAATCCTAAGCTAAACATCATTCCTAAGTAAGGTGGTAATCCTGTTACACCTTTAAAAATAGGAACAAATGCAATGGCTCCTAAACCAACATAAAGCATGGTTTTACTACTTAGTAGACGTTCGGTATCTTCATCTATGATTAATTCTTTACGTATAGCTTTGCCACGGAAGGGTTTAAGTTTTGTTGCAATAAAAAATGGAACAATAAAGCACACTAAAGAAGGAATAATTAAGTATTCAGACAGTCCTATAGCCGTCACTTTACCTCCAATCCAAAGCATGGTTGTGGTAACATCACCAATAGGTGACCAAGCTCCACCGGCATTAGCAGCAATAATGATCATAGCCGCATACCAGACTCGATATTGATGTTTGGCCAAAATTTTCCTTAATAAAGTAATTAAAATAATAGTAGCTGTAAGGTTATCGATAATTGCCGATAAAATGAATGCTAAGATCCCTAAAATCCAAAGCAATCGCTGTTTACTTTTAGGTTTAATCACTTTTTTGATAATACCAAAACCGCGATGTAAATCGACTATTTCAACAATGGTCATGGCTCCAATTAAAAAAAATAAAATTTCTCCAATTTTACTAAAATGATGCATTAAGTTTTTCTTGAATCCATAAGCTTCATCTGCATCAAAACCACTTGATAAACTAAAAACTTCACCTTTGTAGTTAATGACATCAAACCAAGAAAAATTAAAACCTATAGATAAAATTGCCCACATTAAGGTTCCCATTAACAAGGCTGGCACGGCTTTATCAAGTTTGAGGGGATGTTCAAGCGTAATGGCCAAATAGCCAACAATAAAAATGAGAATAAGAAGTGTAGTCATGAGTTACATATTAAGTCATAAAAGTTGATTCAAGGCAATTTCAAAGGCGGTACGGCTAATATTTAGCTTATCGCTATTATTATCGTACGTATTTTGAATAGCATTTTTAATGGTTATAGAAGAGTCGTTAAATATCGCTTCATCTGTCATTTGAACTTTACGTTCCATAAAGTAGGCAAACACGCGTGCCATCCCACAGTTTGAAATAAAGTCGGGTATTAAACTTACTTTAGCATCGGTATATTCCATAATTGGACCAAAGAAAATCTCCTTATCGGCGAATGGTACATTAGCCCCACAAGAAATAACTTCTAAGCCAGAGTTAATCATAGCATCAACTTGGTCTTTTGTAATTAAGCGCGACGCTGCACAAGGAGCAAATATTTCAGCCCCTAAATGCCATATCTTAGCATTAATTTCATCAAAAGAGGTTAGTTTTTCTGCTTTTAAGGTATTCCCCTCTTTATTTAAAAACAGCTCTTTAATTTCCTCAAAACTAAAACCATTTTCATTAATTAACCCACCTTCACGGTCTAAAATACCGACTATATTTGCACCCATTAAAGATAAATAGTAAGCCGCTGATGAGCCTACGTTTCCAAAGCCTTGAACAATAGCGCTTTTACCTTTAACATCACCACCGTAAATAGCATAATAATGTTTAACAGCCTCAGCAACACCGAAACCTGTGATCATATCAGCTACGGTATATTTTCTTAAATGATCGGGTGTATAATCAGGATTTTCTAAAACTTTAATAACACCATGACGTAGTTGTCCAATACGGTTAATTTTATCAGCTTCAGTAGGCTGAAAATGACCATTAAATACACCTTCTTGTGGGTGCCAAACCCCACAACTTTCAGTAATAGGGATTACCTCGTGTATTTCGTCTACATTTAAATCTCCGCCTGTTCCATAATAGCTTTTTAATAGGGGAGAGACCGCTTTATACCAACGCTCCAAAACTCCTTTTTTTCGAGGATCGCTCGGATCAAAATTTATACCAGATTTAGCCCCGCCTATATCAGGACCTGAAACTGTAAACTTAATTTCCATAGTTTTAGCCAAAGACAACACCTCGTTCATATCTAGACCTTCTCTCATTCGTGTTCCGCCACCAGCTGCACCACCGCGAAGTGAATTAATTACTGTCCAACCTTCAGCCTCGGTCTCTGAATCTTTCCAGTGAAATACTATCTCTGGCGCTTTATTTTCGTATTGCTCTAATAATTCTTTCATACGTTTACATTAATAAGTTAAACATCTTTTGCGTAATAAGACATTCCTTTTCATTTTTAAACCAATCTAACTCCTTAAGAAGGATTGAAAAACACACCACTTGAGTGATCTTTTGTTGCGCCTGTGACTGCTGCCAAACAATTGATTTCATTGCGGTGTTTTAAGATTCCCAAAAAAGCGAAAATAATAGCTTCTTTAAAATCTATTAAATTAGTTGACGGTAAAATTAGTTGTTCTTTTAGGAATTGTTGAAGTAATTTTAATAAATATTTATTATGAATACCACCACCCGTCACTAATACATTCTTAAAGTCTTTAGTGTGTTCTACTATTTGATAAGCTATATGATGAGTAAAGGTTGAAATGATTTGTGCTGGACTTAGATTATACGAATCAATTAATGGGAAAATTTGGTCTTCAACCCATTCCAAACCTAGTGATTTTGGTGGTGATTGACTGAAGTAATCCAGCTGATTTAAAGCTTTGTAAAGTGGTTCGTAAAGTGTTGATGATTTAGCGATTTCACCATCACGATCAAAATCTTGATTAAAATAAGTGATGGTATAATGATTAATCACCTTATTAGCTGCACAAATATCATAAGCGATACGTTTGTCACGGTTCTGGTAAGACACATTTGCAAAACCTCCAATATTTAAACAAGCTTGATAGTGTCCAAATAACAACTGATCCCCTACCGGAACAAGAGGCGCACCTTGCCCCCCTAATCCTACATCTTGAACTCTAAAATCACAGTAAACCGGCAATTGTGTTTTTTGAGCCAATACAGGTAAATTACCTATTTGAAGTGTCACGCCTTGTTCGGGTTGATGCAAAACAGTGTGACCATGCGCTGAAATAAAATCAATTTGACGACATTTATTATCTTTCATGAATGTTAAACAATAGCTTGCCGTGAGTTTTGCAAATTCATATGAAAGTTTCTGGATCTGATAATCTGAGTATGTATGTGCCTCAGCTAAACGTTTCTGCCAGTTCGGAGTATACGAATAGGTCACTGCATTAATTACTTTAAACGTCCATGCGGTATCCTTCTTAAAATAAACTTCAACGATATCCAAACCATCTAAAGAGGTACCAGACATGACACCTATAACACGGTAATTGTTTTGAGCTTTTTTCAAAAAAACAGTTTAAAATTGAATTTCATTTAACAATTCGTAAAAATAACGAATAAACACTAAAAATTCGGTGGTTCTCGCTATATTTGCGTTATTAACAAAAAGCGTTAGAATACAGATGGATTTTAAATTAACTGAAGAACATGAAATGATTCGCCAAGCGGCTAGAGATTTTGCTAAAAATGAACTCTTACCTGGTGTGATTGAGCGTGATGAAAAACAAGAATTCCCTAAAAAACAAATAAAACAATTAGGCGAATTAGGCTTTTTGGGAATGATGGCCTCTCCAGAATATGGCGGCGGTGGTATGGATACTGTTTCATATGTTATTGCTATGGAAGAGCTATCTAAAATAGACGCCTCGGCTTCTGTAGTTGTTTCCGTCAACAATTCCCTTGTTTGCTGGGGTCTAGACACTTACGGCACACCGGAACAAAAAGAAAAATATTTATCTAAATTAACTACTGGTGAACAAATTGGTGCCTTTTGCTTAAGTGAACCTGAAGCTGGTAGTGACGCAACGTCTCAAAAAACAACTGCAATTGATCACGGGGACCATTATGTGCTTAACGGTACTAAAAACTGGATTACTAATGGTAATTCAGCTGATGTATACCTAGTTATTGCCCAAACAGATAGAGAAAAGAAACATAAAGGTATTAATGCCTTTATTGTTGAAAAAGGTATGGAAGGCTTTGAAGTTGGCCCGAAAGAGCAGAAGATGGGTATTCGCGGTAGTGATACTCATTCTTTAAACTTCAATGATGTTAAAGTACCCAAAGAAAATAGAATTGGAGATGATGGTTTTGGATTTAAATTCGCTATGAAAACATTATCTGGGGGACGTATTGGTATTGCAGCACAAGCACTTGGTATTGCAGCTGGTGCTTACGAGCTTGCAAAAGAATACTCTAAAACACGTAAAGCATTTGGCACAGAGATAATGAATCACCAAGCTATTGCTTTTAAGCTAGCCGATATGCATACCTCTATTGAAGCAGCAAGACACCTGGTAATGAAAGCAGCTTGGGATAAGGATCAAGGTAACAACTATGATTTATCTGGTGCTATGGCAAAACTATATGCGTCTCAAGTAGCTATGGATGTAGCAACTGAAGCTGTACAAGTTCATGGTGGTAATGGTTATGTTAAAGAATACCACGTTGAGCGTTTAATGAGAGATGCAAAAATCACACAGATATATGAAGGAACTTCAGAAATTCAAAAAATAGTAATTTCGAGAAGTGTCCTTAAAGACTAAGCTTCAATTATATAAATACATAAAGTCATCGACATGTCGATGACTTTTTTTTGTTAAAGATTTTGTATAAATTACTGTTCTTCTGGCGCAAGAATGACTTGAAGACCATCAAGTTGTTCAGTAATTGGAAGTTGACAACCCAGACGGCTATTTTCTTTTACAAAGAAAGCTTCATCTAACATCGCCTGCTCGTCTGGCCCCATTTCTGGAAGCTCGGTATCAGACTCGATATAACATTGGCATGATGCACACATAGCCATACCACCACAAATACCAATAGTTCCTTCAGGAGCAAGCTCATAAGAGCGAACAACTTCCATTAAGTTCATGGCCATATCGGTTGGCGCATCTACTTCGTGCTTTTGTCCTTCACGATCTGTGATACTAATTCTAATATCTTGTGCCATTAATCAATAGATTTTACGACTGCTTTAGGAGCTTCTTTTTTGCTTCCATCAAAACCTGTAACACCACCAACTGTAGTGTATTTCATCACATAACGCTTGTGAGGATAAATTTTCTGGTAAGCACTTTGACACATAATTGTAGCCTCATGAAAACCGCATAAGATTAGTTTCAGTTTACCTGGATAAATATTAACATCGCCTATGGCGTAGATACCCGGAATGTTGGTTTGGTAATCTAGTGTATTGTCAACTTTAATTGCATTTTTTTCGATTTCAAGTCCCCAATCAGCTATGGGTCCTAACTTTGGTGAGAGTCCAAATAATGGAATAAAGTAGTCTGTTTCTAACTTAAAATCTTCTGCAGGATTGTTATTTTTACGAATCACAAGTTGTTCTAATTGGTTTTCACCTTCAAGTCCTACAACTTCTGCAGGTGTAATAAGTTTAATTTTACCCATATCTTTAAGCTCTTTTACACGGTCGACCGATTCCAGCGCTCCCCTAAATTCGTTTCTACGATGAATTAGAGTAACCTCTGAAGCGACATCAGCTAAAAAGATGCTCCAGTCTAGTGCTGAATCTCCTCCACCAGCAATCACCACCGATTGATCTCTAAACTTTTCAGGATCTTTAACCATGTATTCAACACCTTTCTTTTCGAAGTGTTCAATATTAGGAATTGGGGGCTTTCGTGGTTCAAAACTTCCTAAACCGCCAGCTATAGCAATGATTTTAGTATGATGTTTGGTTCCTTCATTAGTGGTAACAACAAAACTACCATCATCTTGTCTTTCGACATCTTGTGCTTTTTCGCCAAGTGTAAATCCTGGTTCAAAAGGTTTAATTTGTTCCATTAAATTATCGACTAACTCACCAGCTAAGACTTCTGGGTAACCAGGAATATCATAAATAGGCTTTTTAGGATACAACTCGGTAAGTTGACCACCCGGCTGAGGCAAAGCATCAATAATATGACACTTCAATTTTAATAAGCCTGCTTCAAAAACAGTAAATAATCCGGTTGGTCCTGCACCAATAATTAAAATATCTGTGGAAATCATAATTCAATTTTTAAGCCATAAAGTTGTGATTATCACAGGGTAAAATCTATGATAAAAATCATTTATTTAATCTTTGACATTAATAACTTGCTCTATCTGAGGTGCATGTTTTTTGATGGTCATTTCAACACCAGACTTTAAAGTCATTTGATTAACGGTACAATCAATACATGTCCCTAATAATTTCACTTTTACAAGCGTATCATTTTCTATAGAAACTAGCTCAATATCACCTCCATCATTTTTTAGAAATGGTCTAATTTCTTCTAAGGCCTTTTCGACTGTAGTGTGTAATTCTGTTCCTGTCATTTTACTTTTTATTTACGGCACTACAACCTGCCATTGTTGTGATTTTAATGGCTTCGGTAGGCGGAATAGATTGATTGCGATCGACCACTTGTTGAACCACGTTTCTAGTAAGGTCTATAAACGCATCTGCCAGAGGTGTATTTTCTTGAAGTGCTGCTGGTCGACCAACATCACCCGCTTCTCGGATACTTTGCACCAATGGAATTTCCCCTAAGAATGGGATGTTCATATCTTTAGCTAAGTATTCTGCACCACGTTCACCAAAAATATAGTATTTATTTTCAGGTAATTCTTCTGGAGTAAAATACGCCATGTTTTCTACCATACCAAGCACAGGGACATTAATACTTTCCTGTTGAAACATCGCTACACCTTTTTTAGCATCAGCTAAGGCCACATTTTGTGGTGTACTCACGATAACTGAGCCAGTGATTGGCATGGATTGCATGATAGATAAATGAATATCACCTGTACCTGGAGGAAGATCGACTAATAAGAAGTCTAACTCGCCCCATGCAGCATCAAAAATCATTTGGTTTAGTGCTTTTGCTGCCATTGGACCTCGCCAAATAACAGCTTGGTCTGGTTTTGTAAAAAAGCCAATGGATAATAATTTAACGCCGTAGCTTTCTATCGGTTTCATTTTTGACTTACCATCGACATTTACAGATAAAGGCTTTTCATTAGCTACATCAAACATAATAGGTCCTGATGGCCCATAAATATCAGCGTCTAACAAGCCAACCTTGAAACCCAATTTAGCTAAACTAACGGCTAAATTGGCGGTAACGGTAGATTTACCAACGCCGCCTTTACCAGAAGCAACAGCAATAATATTTTGGATACCAGGTATTGGCTTTCCTTTAATCTCATTAACTTCTTTTTTTTGAGGCGCCTCTACGGTAATTTTAACTTCGACTTTTGCTTTTTGGTAAACATGTTCGTGAATGGCTTTCATCACGTCTACTTCAGCTCGTTTTTTGATGTGCAATGCTGGCGTAGAAAGTTTTAAATCTACAATTACTTCATCACCAAAAGTTACTATATTTTGAACTGCGCCACTTTCAACCATATTTTGCCCTTCTCCGGCAACACTAATGGTAGATAGTGCTTTTTTAATTTCGTTTTTATCAAGCTTCATAAATGCTTCTATTCAGATTAAATCCAAGTACAAATATACGGTTTAAGGCTATAAAATAAATACAATTGTATGTATTTTAATACTCATCGAAAGGATCCCAAAAGACTGATTTAAAGTCAATAATTTGATCATCTTCAATTTGATGCCCTTCAGACTCTAAGCGTTCTTGCATGCTTGTAGGTGTAGGAAAATGATGTTTCCCTGTTAAAAGGCCGTTTCTATTTACAACACGATGCGCAGGAATAGTAGTATCATTTTTTAAACAAGCATTCATAGCATAACCAACTGTTCGCGAACTCTTGGGAGCACCAATAGTTTTTGCTATAGCACCATAGGTGGTCACCTTACCTGTTGGTACTTGTCGAACGACTTGATACACCTTTTCAAAAAAATCGTTTTTTGGCCTCACAATTTAAATTTTATAATAAATACGCCAAAGAGTGACACTAGCTAAAACCAACATTAATAATGCCATGAAAATGTTAGAATAACGCTTAAACAAAGCTGTTTTATCTTCAATTTTTAGGAAGAAAACAACATAAAAATACAAAGTCACAAATGTACCAAGAGCTGCACAAATCCCAAAGACAACACTATTGACAAATGAAAACTGAAACTGAAACTCTGACCCAAAAACAGTTGCTAAAACAACAAAATATGGAACAGGGAATATGTTGAGTATAGCAATACCAACACCATTAAAAAAACTTTTAATAGATTTTGATGTCGTTTGAACTTTAACATTTTTAGTCTTATTGTAACGTGCGGCAAATAAAAAATACAGCATGAGAATAAACAAAATCACTAGACCTGTCCTAAGTAACATTCCTTTAACGTAAGGATGCTTAAAAATATAAGACGATAATAAAACTGCGACAATAGCCTGGAAAAGCACAACTAAAGAAGCACCTAAAGCCATAAACACTCCTTGACGCTTCCCTTTTTTTAAACAAGTTTTAGCTACCGACATGTTAATTAAACCTGGCGGAATAACACCGGCTAAAGCGGCAAAAAACGTTGCTATAAAAACTTGCGTCTGAACCAAACTATACTTTAAAATTAAATTTGAGGTAAGTTATAGGTTTATTTTGTTTTAAATACTGCGACTCATAAAAAGTTTGAATCCCAACCACATTTTTAGGCGCTTCATGATTTACATAAATATCGTGATGGGCATAGATAATATTATAGCCAAGGCCTTCTAAAATACCTAGAGTATAAGCATGCATAAACTCAGAATCTGTTTTTAAATGCACTGTCCCATTAGGCTGTAAAATTTTATTGTATTTATTTAAAAAGTCAGGATTTGTCATACGGTGTTTGGTGCGCTTCCATTTTTTTTGGGGGTCTGGAAAAGTAATCCAGATTTCATCAATTTCATTGTCGACAAAAATGAGATCTACCAATTCAATTTGCGTTCTTATAAACAATACATTGGGAATATTATGTTCTAAAGCTGTCTTAGCGCCTCGCCAAAAGCGTGCTCCTTTAATATCAATACCAATAAAATTTCGATCAGGGTTTTGCCGAGCAAGCTCAACCGTATACTCACCCTTACCACATCCTAACTCTAAGGTAATTGGGTTGTCATTTTTAAAAAAGGTTTTGCTCCATTGGCCGTAGTAGGGTAAAGATTTATTGATAATTTCTTCACGTGTTGGCTGTACGACATTAGTGAAAGTTTCGTTTTCTTTGAAACGTTTTAGTTTGTTTTTGCTGCCCACAATTTAATTTTTTGTAAAATTAACTATTAATATAAGTATCACAAGTGAATACCCATAAGAGCTCATTAAAAATTTTAGTTGCTCCTTTAAATTGGGGCTTAGGCCATGCGACTCGTTGCATCCCTATTATCACACATTTACTTGAGCAAGGACATCATATTTGTATAGGCAGCGACGGTGACGCCTTAAATTTACTTCGGCAAGAGTTCCCGCAGCTAAAACACTATGAACTATCCTGCTCTAAAGCAACCTATGCGTCGCATCCATTTATTATGAACGCTAGGCTTGGTTACCAAGCTTTTAAACTTATTACCTCTATTAAAAAAGAGCAAAATCTTTGTTTAAAAATTGATCAAAAGGAACAGCTTGACCTCATCATTTCAGACAACCGCATTGGTTTACGCTTAGCCCATATAACTTCAGTAATTATATCTCATCAACTACAGGTGTTATCTGGACCTACAAGCACATTCACCTCAAAATTACACGCGCATTACCTCAAAAAGTTTAATCAAATCTGGGTACCCGATCAATATCAAAAACCTCGCTTAAGCGGGCGATTATCTGAATATCATCAATTCACAAAAAACGTAAATTTTATAGGTATTCCCTCACGCCTCTATTACCAAAAAACTGAATTAACTATTGATTATTTGATTATTTTATCTGGCCCTGAACCCTTAAGGTCTAAACTAGAAGAACGCTTAATTTTTATGTTTAAAACTGAAGCTTCAAGAACAATTTTAGTCCGTGGTAAAGTTGAAGCTAATGAAGAAATTGAAACTATAGGACAACTGAGCATTTATAACTATTTAACTTCCCAAAAACTCAACCAATTTGTTAATGCTGCAAAGTGTGTGATTTGCCGCTCAGGCTACACGTCGATTTTGGATTTAGCCAAGCTGGGCAAAAAAGCCTTTTTAATCCCAACGCCTGGACAGTTCGAACAAGAGTATTTGGCAAAGTATTTAAAAGCGATAGGTGTTGCTGATTATTGCGAGCAAGATGAGTTAAGTTTAGACCGCATCAAGCATGCAGAACTTGACGGGTTTAATCGGTTTGAGCCTCAACCGCTTCAGCTTGACCTGGAACACTTAAAGCTAAGGTAAATGAAAATTCGCTACCAATCCCATATTCTGAATCTACAAAGACTTGCTGGTTGTGTGCTTCAACAATATGTTTTACGATAGAGAGCCCTAGTCCTGAACCACCTTCTTTTCGGCTTCCGCTTCGATCTACTCGAAAAAAACGCTCAAATAAGCGTGGTAAATGTTCGCGTTCAATTCCATCGCCGTTATCAGTTACCCGAACCAGTATTTTTTCTTCGTTAAGTTGCTCTAAACTGATTTCAGTAGTCCCGTCTTTTTTTCCATATTTGATGGAGTTAACTACAAGGTTAGTGAGCACTTGTTGAATCCGTTCAACATCAGCCTTAACCATAATTGAGGGGTAAGTATGATCAAAACTAAGAGAAATATCTTTTTTAGCTGCCTTCATTTCGAGGAGATCGAACACACCTTCAATTAATTCAACTATATCGAAATCTTCTTCAAACAGGTTAAGGTCCCCTGTTTCAAGTTTAGTGATCATATCTAAATCTTTAACAATATAGATAAGGCGATCTACGCCCTTACTAGCACGAGTAAGGTATTTGTTTCGAACTTTTTTATCTTTAATAGCGCCGTCAAGTAAGGTAAGAATATAGCCTTGAACGGTAAATAAAGGGGTCTTTAATTCGTGAGAGATATTCCCTATAAATTCTTTACGGTAATTTTCACGCACTTGAAGTGTTTCAATTTCAAGCTTTTTATCACGTGCGAACTTTTCAACTTCGGCCGTAAGTGTTCTCATATCTGAGGTTACTCGCTTTGTTCCGATTGTCTCAGCATCTAGAAGCGACACACTATCGTACACTGCTTTGACTCGCTTGTAAATAAAGTACTCAATACGT
>CBFHKB010000061.1:0-13102 GCA_965656295.1 Psychroflexus sp. | reverse complement strand
CTTCAAGAATATCTCTTTTACCAATCGTCTCAAGCTCTTTTAATTCAACCGCTCTGGGAGAATAAAACACAATAGCTTGATCTGCTGCATTTAACGCATTTTTATATTCACGTAAAAAAGTTTGGTTTAGGCTGCTATAAGTATGCAACTCTAAGCAAGCTATAAGTTGGCGTTTAGGATATTGTTTTTTAACCGCATTAGTGGTCGCTTTCACCTTTGATGGCGAATGCGCATAATCTTTATAAATAGCTAAATTAGCATCTTTATGCAGTAACTCTAATCGCTTAGAAGCGCCACTAAAACTAGCTATAGCTTCGTAAAAATCATCTTCATCAACGCCCATGTGTTGGCAAATCCATTTTGCACCAGCTAGGTTTTCTAAATTGTGTTCACCAAATATGTCTAAAGGTAAATCACCTTCGGGCGTTTCAATAAATGTATCGCCATCTTCAATGCTATAATTGGGCAAGCTATACGCATGTTTTCGTGTAGGCTTTGTAGCTTTTTCGGCAAGCTGGACCAAAATTTCATCAGAGGCATTGTAAACTAAAGTAGAACCATTAGTCATGCTTTCTAAAAATAATTCAAACTGTTCTACGTAATTTTCGAAGGTAGGAAACACATTAATGTGATCCCAAGCAATACCACTTAACAACGCAATATTAGGTTGGTATAAATGAAATTTAGGGCGTAAATCGGTGGGTGAGGATAAATACTCATCGCCTTCAAGAAGAATAAAATCATTTTCTTCGGTTAAGTGAACCGAATTTTCGAAGCCATCTAATTGGGCGCCTAGCATATAATCAACATCTCTGTCGTGGTAATGTAGTACATGTAAAATCATAGCTGTAATAGTAGTTTTACCATGCGAACCACCAATAACCACGCGTGTTTTTTGTTTAGCGTGCTCAAATAGAAACTCAGGATAAGACATCAAAGTTAGGCCAAGGTCTTTCGCTTTTAAGAGCTCAACATTATCTTTTTTGGCATGCATACCAACAATAACAACATCTATAGCTTTAGTTATACGTTCAGGGAACCAGCCTTCATGCTCTGGCAATAAACCAAGTTGGTCTAATTTTGAGCGAGATGGCTCGAAAATTTGATCATCGCTACCTGTAATTTTTTCTCCTTTTTTGTGTAATGCAATAGCTAGACTATGCATTGCACTACCACCAATTGCTATAAAGTGTATGTGCATTATTGTTTTTTTACAAAGGTAAAATTTATACGCCTAATTTGACTTTTAAGGCCTTTAATTTCTTGGTTTCGATAGAATTTAATCCTCCTAATTTCAAGCTTTCAACTAGAGCGATTAATTTAGAAGTAGCATATAAATTCAAAGTATCTAGCTGATTTAGCTGAAGTAAAAAAGATACTTCGTTGGTCATTTGATAAGCTTCAACCGAATAATTGATCACTTGTCGCAGTTTGTCGTAATCTTGGTAAAGTTTAATTAGTTTCTGATAAGCGGTTTTAGACTGCCCAATTTTTACTGCTTTTTTATAAAACTGTTCGGCTCGATTAAAATTATCATCATACATTTCTATAAAACCTTTAGCAAGAGCAGCATCAATAGGACTTATAGCATCTAGCTGATTAGCGTAAGTGTATGCTGTAGATTTACTTCCGCCAATTATTCCTGGTAACTCCATGTATAATTGAATTAAAGCCCAACGAGCTTCAATGTGACTAGCGTCTAATTGGGCGGCTTTTTTCAAGTGAAACTTGACATCATCTAATAGTGTTAATGCTTTAAACCGATTAACGGATTTAGCATATAAACCCAAAGCACCACCATACCTAAAATGGTATTCAGCATTTTTGGGGTAAGCATTAACTAAATCTTTGTTATACTTGGCCGACTGTTCCCATTGCTCTAATTTCGCATATGTTTGACCTAGCAAGTCTTTATAGGCTAAATTTGATTGATCTTGCTCTAAGCCTTTATGCAAAAGCAACTCCGCCGTTTTATATTTTGATTGATCATATGCTTGTTGCGCTTCAACCAAAAGATCTTGTGCGACCAACTGAAGTGAACACAAACAATAAAATAGAATGAAAATTGGTTTAGTCATAATTACAAACATGCATTAAAACTAATTAAATGTATACAAAAGTTAAGCTTAATTAACTTATTTTAAACTACTTCGTTTCGCATCAAGTTTTAAGAAAATGAAAATTAAAATTAGGAACCCCCATAAACCTGAGCCACCATAACTAAAAAAAGGGAGTGGTATGCCAACAGTTGGAAACAAGCCAATTACCATAGCGATATTAACAAAAAAATGAAAAAACAAAATACCTAACACCGCATAACCAAACACGCGATTAAATTGCGATTTTTGCCGCTCAGCTAATATATATATTCGCAACAACAAAGCTGAAAATAGTAGAATAATAAAACAAGCGCCTAGAAAACCCCATTCTTCACCGACAGTACTAAATATATAGTCTGTATGCTGTTCTGGGACAAATTTACCTTGAGTTTGTGTGCCTTTAAGCCAACCTTTCCCGGTTAATCCTCCACTACCAATAGCAACTTGACTTTGATATAAGTTAAATGCAGAACCTTTAATATCAACTTCATCACTGAGTAAGACTTCGAAGCGATCTTGTTGGTGTGGTAAAAGCACCTGATTAAAAATATAGCTCACCGAAAAGGACAGTACCAAAACGCTGAGGGCTATTAAAACATACGACCAGGTTTTTTTACGCCTGTTTTTATTTAAAAAATAAGCGATAATAATTAATAATATAACCACTAATGATACTGTGAGTGCACTAAATTTAAGAGTTAGCACAAATATAACAGCAGCCGAAATAGAAAGTGTCAGATACCAATGCGGTAAACCTTCTCGGTACATTGGCAAAATAAAGGAGGCATAAATCAATGCACTTCCTGCGTCAGGTTGCAACATAATTAGTCCAACAGGGATAGCCATAATAGCAAAGGCTCTAAGCTGATGTTTAAACTGCCTTAAATTCACATAAATTTCACTTAAATACTTGGCCATAGCTAAAGCGACAGCTGTTTTTACAAATTCGGCAGGCTGAATACTGAATGCTCCAAAAGAATACCAAGCAGTTTGGCCTGCAATAGTTTTTCCAAATAATAACACGCCAACCAAGGAAAAAACAGCTAGCAAGTAAATAACACTAGCGAAACGTTCATAGAATCTAACTTCAATAGAAGCAACTAGAACCACTAGAAGAATCCCTAAAATAATCCACAAGATTTGTTTTCCATAAATAGCTGATAGATCAAAAAGCTTGGCTTCTTCATCAGTAACTGTCGTAGAATAAATATTTCCCCACCCGAACCCAATAAGTAAAATTACAATGAAAATTGTAAGCCAGTCAATTTGAAATAACGTGTTTTGTCTGGCCATAAATTAATCAGTTGTCTTTATTGAATTTTCTTGGTAAGGGCTCGCATATTCTTCTTCAAGACTTTGGTTTAAAACCCATAGCTCCAAATCGGTACGCTCTATCTCTTTCTTAAGATATTTTTCTATCATTAAACTTGACATACGCCCAGCGTATGTTGATCCATAACCCCCATTTTCAACAAAAACTGCTATGGCAATTTTAGGATTATTTTTTGGTGCAAAAGCAACAAAAATTGAGTGATCTGTTAATTTAATCCGCTCACCATTAATTTTTGTATAATTTTCAGCTGTTCCTGTTTTTCCACAAACTTCAATCCCCGGCACTTTTAAAAATTTAGCAGTACCATAATTAAACACATCATGCATTCCTTCAACTATAGGGTCAAAGTGTTCTGGACTTATAGTAGTTTTTTGTTTTTGAGTAAACTTTTTTGTGGTAATTGGCTTTCCATTGACTGCTTTTAAAATGTGCGGTTTAATAAACCAGCCCCGATTGGCAATAGCGGCAGTCACATTAGCTAGTTGTATAGGTGTAGTTAATACTTCACCTTGACCAATAGCATTTGAAAGTGTTGCCGTAGCATACCACTTGTAAGTCGGGTAATTATAAGCTCTATTGTAATAACTACTATCTGGCACAAGGCCTTTTCTGCCCACAGGCAAGTCATAGCCTAAGAAGTTTCCCAAACCAAAACTTTCAAGATGTTTGGCCCAAGTGTTTATTCCTTCTTGAGGTGTATCATATTTCTCAATACTTCTACGGTAAATTTGGGCAAAATAGGTGTTACAAGAATGTGCAATTCCTGAAATCAAATCAACTGGACTTCGATGACCGTGACACCCCATTCGGGCACCTCGACCGTAATTATAACCTCCGTAGCATTTAAAATTTTCGTTCACTTCAACAACTCCTTCTTCAAGTGCAATTAGACCTGTTAAGGCTTTAAATGGTGACCCAGGCGGATAAACAGCTTGTAATGCTCTATTATACAAAGGCTTAGAGATAGAATCGTAATACATTTTGGTGTAGTTCCTAGAACGTTTACGGCCTACTAATAGATCAGGATCATAAGTTGGAGCAGTAACTAAACTTAAAAGTTCACCTGTAGAAGGTTCTATAGCCACAATTCCCCCACGTTTATTTTTCATTAAACGCTCACCATAGGCCTGAAGTTCAGCATCTATGGTTAGGGTTAAATCGTCACCTTTACTTGACAAGGTATCAAATTCGCCATCTTTAAAAGGTTTAATGTTTCGATTAAAACGATCTCTCAGGAAATGCTTAACACCTCTCACACCTCTAAGCTTTTCTTCATATTGTTGCTCTACACCTTGACGACCAATAAAATCGCCTGAACGATAGTAAGATTGCTCTCTTATATCTCGATTGTTAACTTCAGCAATGTAGCCTAATATGTTTGAACTATGAGATACATTATAGTCTCTCAACGAGCGTTTTTGAATAAAAAAACCACTATACTTATGCATCTTTTCTTGAACATATGCATATTCGTCTTTAGTGAGTTGTGGCGTTACAATGTAGGGCAATTTAGGCGAGTACGCGTAAGCTTTTTTTAATTGTTCCAAAAGCCGTTGTTTAGAAATATTAAGTAATTGCGCCAACTTTAGAGTATCAAGTTCCTCAAGTTCATTTGGAATTACCATAACATCGTAGGCAGGTTGGTTACCGACTAAAAGGCGACCATCACGATCGTAGATATAACCGCGTTGTGGATAATCAAACACTTTTCTGATGGCAATATTTTTTGAAATATCATCGTAAGAATCGTCTATGAGTTGAATATAAACCAGACGCGCTATAAATATCACCAATGTTGTTAAAACTAATAGAATTGGTAAAAACTTTCTCACTTGAAGGGCTTTTTAATAAACTGTAAAACTATCATTATAATTACAATACTTGCTAAAGTTGAAGTTACTAACTTTTGTAGTAATAATTGCCATAATTCAATATTGAAATAGGCTAAGGACAGTAAAACAAAATGATGGATGATTACTATTAAAAAAACGTAAGTCAATTTTTTTAAAAATGCTGCATTATTAATGCTTAGTGTCTGATAATCATAACTTAAGCCAAAATTAAAATGTAATATTTGTGGCCTTAAATACATAACTATTAAAGAAGCTGAAGCATGCATGCCTCCTGTATTTTGAAAAACATCTATACTTAAACCCAATACAAAAGCTAAAACAAGACTCTTTAAACGATGACTATGTGGAGGTTGCAAAATAATTATGAGCGGGTAGATGTAAGGTGTGATATTGTTTAAAATCACGGCTTGATCGAACACTAAAACTTGAGCTAAAACAACACTTACAAACAGTAAAAAGTGCTTTAATTCACGATTAATTTTCATCTTGATCGGTGTTTAAGGTATTCATCGCTTCATCACGATCTAAGCTTTTTAATACATAAACTTTTCCAAGATTAGTCATATCATTAAATAGCTTAACATCAATTTCATAATAACCCTTATTTACGTTTAACTCAAAGTCATCAACTACGCCAATAGGCAGTTCTCCAGGAAAGATGAATGATTTACCTCCTGTAACAATCGTATCGCCTTTTTGAATTGGTGCAGCTCGAGGCAGATCGTTAAGCTTTGCTATTGCTGGTGATTTAGCATCCCATGTTAAAGTTCCGAAATGGTTAGATTTTTTGAGCTTTGCATTTACAGAAATATGTCGGTTAAGGACCGAAATAACACGAGAAAAGCGTGCCGAGGTATACTCAACTATACCTACAATACCTAAACTAGAAATTACCGCTAAATCTGTTTCAATTGAATCTGAAAAACCACGATTTATCAATAAAAAATTATCGGGTTGATGATAATTGTTAGATACAACTTCAGCAGTTGTGATTTGGTAAAGGCTATCCTTAAACTTTAATCCTGAAATTGAATCAATTTGAGTGAGCGAATCAAAATCTAGTTGAGATTGGTTTAAAACCAATGACCGCAAATATTTATTCTCTTGTTGTAAAGCATCATTTTGAGGCTTCAAATTAAAATACGACTTAATAGAAGCTTGTAAATTGTAAAGATTCGAAGATATTAAGTTGGTAGAATTTACAATATTAGTATTTTGGTAGGTGTGCGCGTAAAATGTAAGTCTTAAGCCTACGAACAGTAACAACAGAAATACCAAGGTTACCTTATATCTAATAAGAAAGTTAAGTATTTTCTGCATTTAGAAGTGTTATTCTTGAATTAGAACAGGCTTAAATTTTTCGATACTTTTTAACGTAATTCCAGTACCACGCACAATAGCTCTCAAAGGGTCTTCAGCAATATAAACAGGTAAATCGGTTTTTTGCGACAAACGCTTATCCAAACCTCTTAACATAGAACCTCCACCCGCTAAATAAATACCAGTATTATAAATATCGGCCGCTAGTTCAGGTGGTGTTTGTGAAAGCGTTTCCATAACGGCATCTTCAATTCTTAAAATAGATTTATCAAGTGCTTTAGCTATTTCTCTGAACGATATTTCTACTTGTTTAGGTTTACCAGTTAGTAAGTCACGCCCTTGAACATTCATATCTTCAGGGATAGTTTCTAAATCTTCGGTAGCTGATCCAATTTGAA
Source organism: Psychroflexus sp. (assembly GCA_965656295.1). Classification (GTDB taxonomy): domain Bacteria; phylum Bacteroidota; class Bacteroidia; order Flavobacteriales; family Flavobacteriaceae; genus Psychroflexus. Next base: position 6,099 of record CBFHKB010000061.1, on the reverse strand, counting down.
TTTTAATTTTTTCAGCTGTACGCTCACCAACAAATAAATTATGTTGAGTTCGCATATAATAAATAATATCGTTAGTAAATACATCACCAGCCACTTTTACCGACTTATCACAAACAATACCGCCTAAGGCAATTACCGCAATTTCAGTAGTACCACCACCGATATCTACAATCATATTTCCTTTAGGTTGCATAATATCTACACCTATACCAATAGCAGCAGCCATTGGTTCGTGAATTAAATACACTTCTTTACCGTTAACCCGTTCAGCAGAATCTTTAACGGCGCGCATTTCAACTTCTGTGATACCACTAGGAATACAAATTACCATTCGTAAAGATGGCGTAAATAGACGTTTTTTAAGTGCTGGGATTTCTTTTATAAACATGCTAATCATCTTCTCACTTGCTTCAAAATCAGCAATAACACCGTCTTTTAAAGGACGAATCGTTTTGATATTTTCATGTGTTTTACCTTGCATCATAGCTGCCTCTTTACCTGCTGCAATAATTTTACCCGATACACGATCACGGGCTACAATTGACGGGCTATCAACCACCACCTTATCATTATGTATAATTAAAGTGTTAGCTGTACCAAGGTCAATTGCTATTTCTTCAGTTAAAAAATCAAAAAATCCCATGCGCTAGATGTTTAGATAAAGGTAAGTAAAAATTAATGTTTAAAGTGTCTTGTGCCTGTCATAAGCATGACCATTTCATGCTCATCACAGTAATCTATACTAAGTTGATCTTTAATTGAACCACCGGGCTGAATTACAGCAGTTATACCGGCTTGATCGGCAATTTCAACACAGTCAGGAAATGGAAAAAAAGCATCGCTTGCCATCACCGCGTCTTTGAGATCAAACTCAAAAGACTTAGCTTTATGTATAGCTTGATTCAAGGCGTCGACTCTTGATGTTTGACCTGTTCCACTCGCTAATAATTGTTTGTTTTTCGCTAAAACAATTGTATTAGATTTGGTGTGTTTACAAAGTTTTGAGGCAAATAATAAATCTGAAATTTGAGCTGTATTAGCTTTAATTTTTGTTACATTATTTAAATCAGTTTCTTGGTCAGTTTTAAGATCTTTATCTTGAACTAAGACTCCGTTTAAGCAAGTTCTCACTTGCGCTTGACCAAACTCAAATTGCTTTTGAACTAATAAAATACGGTTCTTTTTACCCTTTAATACCTCTATGGCTTCAACTGAAAAACTTGGAGCAATAACGACTTCACAAAAAAGCTTATGAATTTCTTCAGCGGTAGCATAGTCGATCTCTGTATTCGCTATTAAAATGCCACCAAAAGCTGAGACTGGGTCTCCAGCTAAGGCGTCTTTATAAGCTTGAGCGATTGTACTTCGTTGAGCTAACCCACAAGCATTATTATGTTTTAAAACAGCAAATGTTGGTGGTTCGTTTTGAAATTCAGACATAAGGTTAACAGCAGCATCTACATCCAATAAGTTGTTGTATGATAAATCTTTACCATGCAATTTATCAAACACTGTGTCGAAGTCACCAAAAAACTTCCCGCTTTGATGAGGGTTTTCGCCATAACGCAATGATTTTGCATTTTGATAGCTTTCTTTATAAGTGGCTGAGTTATCATCAGCATTTAAGTAATTAAATATAGCGGTGTCGTAATGTGAAGATATATTAAACGCTTTAGTTGCGAATTTTTTTCGGGTTTCTAAACTGACTTGACCATTTTTAGCTTGTAGAAGTTCCAAAACTTCTTGATAATCATGACGTGAAGATACACAAAGTGTATCCTTGTAATTTTTGGCTGCGGCTCTAATAAGAGAAATCCCTCCTATATCTATTTTTTCTATAATAGCTTGTTCGCTAGCGCCATTGGCAACAGTTTCTTCAAACGGATAAAGATCTACAATCACCAAGTCTATCTGTGGAATGTTATAAGATTTCATCTCTTTAACATCAGTATCAACATCTTGTCTATTCAAAATACCTCCAAACACTTTAGGATGTAAGGTTTTTACCCGGCCACCTAAAATCGAAGGGTAATCTGTTACCTCTTCAACAGGAATAACCGAAACACCTAATGAATTTATAAAAGCCTCAGTACCACCTGTTGAATAAATTTTAACACCTTGTTTATCAAGTGTTTTCACAATAGTCTCAAGACCCTCTTTATGGAATACAGAGATTAAAGCCGACTTAATTTGCATTGGAACATTCATATAAAAAAATTAAGTAGCAAAAGTAATGTTTTAGGTTAAAAAATTTAAAATTTTAATCTAAAAAAATAAATTACTTTAAGTACAAACGCTTTGATTTATAATCGATAACAGCTTTCCCTTTTTCTAAAATATCGGCGCCTAAAATTCCGTGAACCTTTCCGGAGTCGTGATCTTCTAAAGCGACATTAACATGAGAGAGATCAAAAATTACTAACTTAAATTTTTTAAAGCATTTCTCCCCTACTTCAACTTGGTTATCGACAGAGGACTTGGTAAGCATATTGCTGGCGCCAGCACCTGCGGCACGAATAGAGCTTTCTTCTGGTAGTAACAAAAAATAATCGGCCATCGCTAAATCAATACATGAACTTGACGCCCCTGTATCTAAAATAAACCAACCTGTAATCCCGTTAATTTTAACCTCACATTGTAAATGTCCAGTCGGAATTTGCTTCAGTTTTATAGACTTAAAGGATTGTCCCAATAGGAATTTACGTAAGGACGACATATTTTGCAGATTTGTTGCAAATATAGCGCATCAAAATGAATAAATTTGTGACATGAAATTTATAGATACCCACACCCACTTGTATGTTGATGCCTTTGAAGACGATATAGATGAAGTGATTCAACGCGCTCAAGCAGAAAAAATCATGAATTTTTGCTTACCTGCGATAGACTCAAAAACAACCACCGCCATGCAGGAACTCAAACTGAAGTATCCTGACCAAATACATTTAATGGCTGGCTTACACCCGACTTCTGTTAAAGAAAATTATAAAGACGAGCTTCAACATGTTGAGGAACAACTTAAGCAACATAAATTTATTGCCATCGGTGAAATAGGAATTGACTTATATTGGGACAAATCGTTTTTAGAGGAGCAAAAACAAGCCTTTAAACACCAAATACAACTTGCCAAATCGCACCAACTCCCCATAGTTATTCACTGCAGGGAAGCCTTTGATGAAGTATTTGATGTTTTAGAAGAAGAAAAAGACGCTAACTTATTCGGTGTTTTTCATTGCTTTACAGGAACATTAGAACAAGCAAAACATGCTATCAAGCTTAATATGAAATTGGGTTTAGGCGGCGTTTTAACTTTTAAGAATGGTAAAATAGATCAATTTATAGATCAAATACCTTTAAAACATATTGTTCTTGAAACCGATGCTCCATACTTAGCGCCAAAGCCATTTCGAGGAAAGCGAAATGAAAGTGCTTACCTTATTAAGGTCGCTGAAAAGTTAGCTGATATTCACCAAACAAGTCTAGACCATATCGCAGAAGTAACAACTAAAAACGCTCAAGCTATTTTTAAACTCTAACCGATGAGAAACACCACTAAAATATTACTTGTATACACTGGCGGTACTATTGGTATGATTAAAGACCCTATTTCAAACACCTTGAAAGCCTTTAATTTTGACCAATTACTCTCTAATATTCCAGAGCTTAAACTATTAAGTCACCACATAGACACCTTAAGTTTCGAAGAACCCAAAGACTCGTCTGATTTTAGGTGTGAAGATTATCAAAAGTTAGCAAACATAATTAAAGATCACTATGACGCCTATGATGGCTTTGTGATTTTGCATGGTAGCGATACAATGTCTTATACTGCTTCTGTACTATCTTTTATGTTAGAAAATCTCGCCAAACCAGTCATATTTACTGGATCACAACTACCAATTGGCGATTTAAGAACCGACGCTAAAGAAAATTTAATTACCAGCATACAAATAGCTGGCTTAAAAGAGAACGACCAAAGTTTAATCCAGGAGGTTGGACTATATTTTGAATATAAATTATACCGGGCCAATCGCACAACTAAATTAAATGCCGAGCATTTTGAAGCCTTTGCCTCTTTAAATTATCAAGCTTTAGCAGAATCTGGAGTCAACCTTAAAATTAATCACAGCCTACTTAAACGGCAACATTACAAAGCTCTTAAAGTACACGACCAACTAGATGATGCTGTTATCGTGATTAAAGTGATTCCTAGTTTAACCGAACTACAATTTAAACATCTAATAAATACTCCTAATGTTAAAGGTATCGTACTAGAAACTTTTGGAAGCGGAAATACAAAAACAGACCCGTGGTTTATAAAAGCCTTAGGCGAAGCCATAAAAAAGGGAATTAATATTGTGAACGTAACACAATGTATTGGGGGTAGTGTTGAAATGGGTAAGTATGCCACTAGCGAAGCTCTAGCGAAAATTGGCATTATTGACGGAAAAGACATCACAATTGAATCAGCCATTGGGAAACTCATGTTTATGCTCCCAAAAAACTTAGACCAAAATGTATTTAAAACCATATTTGAGACTAGTTTAAGAGGCGAGTTACAATAATTTAACGCCATATTGTTGAGCAGTTAGCATTTTTTTTTGTTATTTGCTCACAAAATTTGTTTATTTGACGTACAAAAAAGAGAAGTGACCGAGCGGTCGAAGGTGCACGCCTGGAAAGCGTGTGTTCTGATTGTATCAGAACCGAGGGTTCGAATCCCTTCTTCTCTGCAAAATAACCAAGTAATATAATTTAATCTATATATTTAATAATTCTAAGACAAACAACAATGAAAAGATTATTTTCAATTTTAGCCATTTGTACAGCAATGGCTTTAGGTAATTTCAATGCACAAGCTGCACAAAATGATGTTGTAACCGAAAACATCACCGTAAATTTTGTTCAAGATGACGCACAAGATGGCGCTTCTGAAGAAAGTGTCGGGTTTCACCAAGAACTTAAAAAACGTTTTATTGAAGGTGGACCAACATTTATGGGAATTGTACTTCTTTGTTTAATTCTTGGTTTAGCCATTGCATTCGAACGTATTATTTATTTAAATTTAGCGACAACAAACTCTAAAAAACTAGCTCAGAAAGTAGAAGATGCTATGAATAGTGGTGGTGTTGAAGCTGCAAAAGAAGTTTGTAGAAACACAAGCGGTCCTGTTGCATCAATTTATTACCAAGGCTTAGACCGTATGGATGAAGGCGTTGAAGCTGCCGAAAAAGCAGTTGTCGCGTATGGTGGAGTACAAATGGGACAACTTGAGAAAAACGTATCTTGGGTATCATTATTTATTGCCCTTGCTCCAATGCTTGGTTTCATGGGTACTGTAATAGGTATGATTCAGGCTTTCGATAAAATTGAAGCAGCTGGTGACATGCAACCATCTTTAGTTGCAGGTGGTATTAAAGTAGCACTTTTAACAACAGTATTTGGTCTTATTGTGGCTATTATTCTTCAAGTTTTTTACAACTACATTATCGCTAAAATTGATGCCATTGTTAATGATATGGAAGATGCATCAATTACTTTAATCGATATGTTAGTAGCTCATAAAAATAAATAATATCAACAATGAATAAAATCACAAACATATTTAAAATATTAGTTGGTGTAGTTGGCGCAATTTTATTTTTGCGTGTATTCTACACTGGTGACGATGTAATTGAAGCTGACGCTTCATTACAAGATTCTGTTCTTGCGCCATTAATGTACGTATCTTACATTATATTAGCATTAGGTGTTGTATTTACGCTACTTTTCTCAATTAAATCTCTGTTTACAGGGAATGTCGTGAAGACATTAATTTCTTTGGGAGTATTTGTAGTAGTTTTAATTATCTCTTATGCTATGGCAAATGGTGTAGAAACACCGATGAGAGATGGTGAAATTCTATCTGAGAGTGGCTCAAGATGGGTTGGTACAGGTTTAAATGCTTTTTACATATTAGCTGTTTTGGCTGTTGGCGCTATGCTTGTTTCAAGTGTTAAAAAATTAATCACTAGATAATTATGGCAAAAAGAAGTGCACCTGAAGTTAATGCAGGATCGATGGCAGACATCGCATTCTTACTGCTTATCTTTTTCTTAG
>CBFHKB010000060.1:0-13213 GCA_965656295.1 Psychroflexus sp. | reverse complement strand
AATTTGTATATTTGGTTGTACATATTCAATAGCCATGTGTGGTGTATTTGCGCAGATCATAAGAGCATTTGCGCCAGCTTTTTGAAGTTTTGTAGCTACATTTAGGTAGGTAGAATTAATTTCATTAATGTCCTGACGGCGCATAACATCAATATTAATACTGTAAAGTAATAATTCGGGATTTACGTTTAAGCCAATATATTTACTCACTCCTTCATTGATAGCTTTATAGTATTCTAAAGTAGAGTGGTAAGAGGTACCACCAATTAATCCAAGTAATTTCATACTAAAACTGACTTAATTTGATTACACGTCCATTTTGAGATTTATGATTGCGATAATTATTAATAGGCATAAACTTTTTAAGTAATTCTACTTGAACCTCTGAGACACTTATTGGATCTTTAAAAATAAACCATGTAACATTTTCCGTACAGGGCGGTGTTGTTAATGAGCCTTTGTAAACAAAATAATTTTGATTTACAGGGAGAGTGGTTCGTATATCAAAACTTTGATTAATCAATTTTGTTTCCTGCTGATCCAAGGGTAGAAAGTGTTCTAAAAATTCAAATGGTTCACTATTCTTTCCTTCTTTTGCCATAATACCCAAGACGCATATATCGCCATCTTTTGAAGTATGAACTAAATGTATTTCAAGTGGGTAGCGAACACCTTCAATTAAGTGCTCTGCTGGTTCATGGAAGTGAAACTGAACTAAGTCAAAGCGTTTAGCGTTATGGTTTAAAAAATCTCCTTTTTCGAAATTGAATTTAATAGTGTGCCCATTGTTAATAACACTGTTTATCTTAGTGCTATCTGCATATTGTAAATCAAGCGGGTTTAAGTTTTGGTCCCGGCTGAAGTTAACTAAATTTATAGGTGATTGAAACAAACCGCTACATTGGCTATTTTTTTCTATTTCGTCCCAATGTTCTGGTCCTGTTTCTCCTCTATAACTCCAGTGAGTTTTATCAGGTTCTTTATGAGTTGTGGTTTCCGTTCCGCAGCTCAAAACTAGAATAAGGACTAAAAATAAACTTATGGTATTATTCATTTTTATCAAAACTAATACTCCAAATTCCTCTAACTTCGTTTACGTTATACCCAATTGCTTTATCATTTGGGTATAGTAGTTTAATTTGTTTTAAGGTTTTCGGGGCAATATCTTTCTCTGGAGATCCATGACATTTTAAGCACATACCGTTTGTGACAATAGGATAGTAAAAGTTAACTTTTTGGTTTTCTTCTACCACGATTGGTTGAGCTTGTTTGCCATTACTTAACTCGCCTTTAAAATGTTTGATATACTCTAATTCTTTTGTATTAGCTTTATTTAATGGGTTTCTATTTTTATCAGAAACACGTCTTATAGTAGCTTGATGTTTGGTAGCCATAGAATCAGTCAATGGCATAGCTTGAACATTACAAAAGCTTAAGGCATGTAAAACACCTTCTTTTTGTATAGCCCCCATGAGATTTTTACCTAAAGTAGATTTGGTAGATTTTGCATAAGACATACCTATATCTGCATAGGATTGTTCTTGTTGCGGTAGTGTTTTAGTTGATTTTCCCCGTTGTCTTTTTCTTTTTTGCTTATGTTTTTTGTTCTTATGCTCTTGAAACCATTCTGGTTCTTCAATTTTATAATCGTACATAAATGCAGCGATAGCTTCAATCTCTTTTTGATCGTAAGCTTGGTAGGGCATTACACCGAATCGTTTTACAGCTCCTTTAAGTTTGGCTTTCTCTTCTGTAGGTTGTTCCACAAAATCCCAAATTGCAGCAATAAACTCGTCTTTTGATTTAGCATTTTTAGAATACCTTTGTTTTACAGCAATCATGGGTGGTGCAATTCTTGAATCTTCTTTAGTTTTAGGATTATGACATAAATAGCACTTGTTTTCCATAAGTGTTTTACCTTTTAAAGCATATGCAGTATTAGCAGGTACTTTATGGTCTGTTTTTGTGTACTTATCTTGCTGTTTTGACTTATCTTGATTACAACTTAGTAAAACTAAGGCAAAAGGGAATAAATAGAAAACTAGAGGTTTCATGCTTTGTGTTATATAAATTAATTTAAATATAGGAGTATCTCTTGTATTTTGCGGTAACTTATGTTACAAAGAAGGAGAAGTTTTTAAATACTTCTCCTTCTTTTTGAAAACAATCAACAATTTAAACTATTTCAACTTTTATAAAGTTGAAGGGCACACATAATCGGTGACTTTAGCACCGTTATTTTTTAATTGGTCAAAACCACCTTCAATATTGGTTAAATTATGAATACCTCTTTTTTTAAGAAGAGATGCGGCAATCACAGATCTATAGCCGCCGGCACAATGCACAAAAAAGTTTTTGTTTTTTGGGAATTCTGTTAAGTGTTCATTGAGTTTAGATAGTGGCGTGTTTTCTGAAGTTATTAGACGTTCAGATTGATATTCTGTTGGTTTACGTACATCAAACACTTTCATAGTCTTATGAAAATTTTGGTTAAAGTTTACTGCAGAAATAGAATTGATTGTATCGTAATCTTTACTGGCAGTTCTCCAGGCTTTAAAGCCGCCATTTAAGTAACCCAGACTATGGTCAAAGCCTACTCGAGAAAGTCTAATTACTGTCTCTTCTTCACGACCTTCTGGCGTGACTAACAAGATAGGTTGTTTAACATCTGCAATTAAGGCTCCAACCCAAGGGGCAAAATCACCATCAAGGCCTATGAAAATAGATTGTGGAATGTGACCTTTCACAAATTCATCTTCAGATCTAACATCTAAGATTATAGCATCAGTCTCATTAGCCGCTACTTCAAACTCTTCAGCAGAAAGCGCTGTTAATCCTTTATCTAAGATATCATTAATATCTTCATAACCTTCTTTATTCATTTTTACATTAAGCGGGAAGTATTTAGGTGGCGGTAATAAACCATCAGTTACTTCTTTTACAAATTCTTCTTTTGTCATATCTGCTCTTAAGGCATAATTAACCTGTTTTTGGTTGCCTAAAGTGTCTACAGTTTCCTTCATCATGTTTTTGCCACAAGCCGATCCTGCACCGTGAGCAGGGTAAACAGTAATGCTATCGTCAAGTGGCATTATTTTTTCGCGTAAACTATCGTAGAGCGTTTCAGCGAGCTGCTCTTGCGTCATATTACCGGCTTTTTGAGCTAAATCTGGACGGCCAACATCACCTAAGAATAAGGTATCTCCTGTAAATATGGCAATATGTTTACCGTTTTCGTCGATTAAAAGGTAAGTGGTGCTTTCCATGGTATGCCCAGGTGTATGTAACACTCTAATTATTAGCTTTCCGAGTTTAATTTCTTCTTGATCTTTCGCTATATGAGCTTCAAAATCAGTTTCTGCATTAGGGCCATAAATAATGGTTGCTCCTGTTTCTTTGGCTAAAGTAACGTGTCCGCTCACAAAATCAGCATGAAAATGTGTTTCCAAGATATATTTTATTTCAGCTTGATTAGCCTTAGCTTTTTCAATATAAGGCTGCACTTCTCTCAGTGGATCTATGATAGCAACTTCTCCATCACTTTCTACGTAATAAGCTCCTTGTGCTAAACAGCCCGTATAAATTTGTTCTATTTTCATGAGTTATTATTTTGTAAATTCTTTAAATATAATGTAGACGCCCATAATTAATACAAACCACCCGAAGCCTTTTTTTAGCTTCTTACCATCTATGAAATTATTGAGCCAGATTCCGATAAAAATACCGATTACAGATATAAGTGTAAAAACAAATAAGAAGTTCCATTCGATTTCAAGATTTTGAACATCTCCCACAAATCCAATGAGTGATTTAATGGCAATAATTAATAATGAAGTCGCTACGGCCTTCTTCATTGGAAGTTTAGCCATTAACACCAAAGCTGGAATAATTAAAAATCCGCCACCAGCTCCAACAATACCTGTTAAAATACCCACTACAATTCCTTCAATAATAATAAGTGGATAATTATAAATTATAGGCTGTGTTGTATTTACCTTTTCCTGTTTATTTCTAATCATAGAAAAAGATGCTAGCAACATAATTATGGCAAAAAAGACCATTATCCCAATATCTTTAGTCACTACAAAATCACTTACTTTAAATAGTTGATCTGGAATAGCTGGAATTAAAAATTTACGTGTCGCATATACTGTAATTAACGCAGGTGTTGCAAATACAAAAGCCGTTCTAAAATCGACTAAGCCTTTTTGCATATTTTTAAAGGCGCCAACTAATGATGCAATACCTACTACAAAAAGAGAATATGCGGTAGCGATAACGGGATCTTCGGAAAGTAAATAGACTAGAATAGGTACTGTAAGAATAGAGCCACCGCCACCTATGAGTCCTAATACAAGACCTATAATTAACGCACCGATATAACCTAAAAATTCAATAATTTCCATTTAATTTTTGTTTACTGTCACAAAGATAGACCAGTTTGAACCTATGAGCAGTAACATTGGTTACAATGCTATTTTAAAGCACGGGTTTATGTATATTTGCTAAAAATTGAACATATGGTGTCTTTAGAGAAAAAAGTAATGGAACAAATGAAGGCTGCAATGAAAGCTAAAGATAGCGTAGCCTTAGGGTCTTTAAGATCTATTAAAAACGAATTATTAAAAGTCAAAACAGCCTCAGCTAATGCAGAAAATTTAAGTGAAGCTGAAGAGTTGAAATTGCTTCAAAAGCTAGTAAAACAACGCAAGGAAAGTGCTCAACTTTATTCAGAGCAAGGTCGAGAAGATTTAGCCGAGCCTGAGTTAAATGAAGCTAAAATTATAGAGCAGTTTTTACCACAGCAACTAACTGAAGTTGAAATTGAAGAAGTTATCACAACTATCATAACCCAAGTTAATGCTGAAAGTATGAAAGATATGGGTAAAGTGATGGGGCTTGCTTCACAACAATTAGCAGGTAAAGCCGATGGAAAAACTATTTCTAAAGTGGTGAAAGCTAAACTGTCCTAAGGTTTGTTATATATGTATTAAAAAAGCCTTTGAAAATTTCAAAGGCTTTTTTAATGGTGTGTTATAGTTTAAATATCGTCAAATTTGACGTCTGTAAATGCCTTTGCCTCCTCTAAAACAGAGCCTGTTTTAGAAGGTTCTTTAGCTTCATTTTGATAATCACTTTGGTGACGCTCACTAATTACTTCTTCACCTTTTTCCTTGATAATAAAACTTGTAGCCTCTTCTAAAGCCTCCTTAAAGCTATCAAAGTCTTCTTTATATAGGTATATTTTATGTTTTTTGTAAAAAAAAGAGCCGTCCTCGTTAGTGAACTTTTTACTTTCTGTAATTGTTAAATAATAATCATCTGCTTTGGTAGATCTAACATCAAAAAAATAAGTTCGTCTTCCTGCCCTTATCACTCTTGAAAAAATGTCATCGGTCGTCTTCATGCTCTGATCACTCATAATTTATTTTAGATTTGTTTAAGCTTCAAAAGTCTTAAAAAAAATAAAAAAACCAAACTGAAATCAAGAATCTTTTTGGGTAAGCTGTTTTTCGTAAAGTGATTTGTAGTATCCATCTTGTTGGATAAGTTGTTCATGATTTCCTTCTTGTAGTATCTCGCCGTCGTCTAACACAATTATTTTATCTGCTGTTCTTGCCGAAGAAGCACGATGGCTTACAATTACGGCTGTTTTTTTGGTCGAGAGTTCGTTGAGGTTACTAAATATTTCTTCTTCGGTTTCAGTATCAACCGCTGATAAACAGTCGTCAAATAATACAATATTTGGGTTTTTGATAATGGCTCTTGCAATAGAGACTCGCTGTTTTTGGCCGCCAGATAAAGTAATACCACGCTCACCAAGTACTGTGTCGTAAGCTTTACTAAACGTTACAATATTGTCGTGAACTGCTGCATATTTGGCGGCTTCGATTACTTCTTCTTCGGTGGCATCGTGTTTACCAAATTTTATATTCTCTCGAATGGTATCGCTAAATAAAAATGCATCTTGAGGAACGTAACCCATTTGTTGGCGCAATTCAAATAAGTTAAAGTCTTGTATGGGTTGGCCATCAATAAGCACTTCACCTTCAGTAGTGTCGTAAAGCCTACCAATAAGTTCTAAAATAGTTGATTTCCCAGCACCGGTTTTGCCTAAAATCACTAAACTTTGACCAGCTTCAATTTCAAATGAAACATTTTTTAAAGCAGTAATATGGGTGTCTTCATAGGTAAAGCTAACGTTCTTAAATTCAATTTTTCCTGTAATCGATTGAGTTTTATTTGAGAAATTTTTAATGGCAGGATCTTCATCTAAAAACTCATTAATTCTTTTTTGGGAAGCCTCAGCGCGTTGAATCATAGAGGTAATCCAGCCTACCGATGCTACCGGCCAGGTTAGCATATTAACGTATAAGATAAATTCTATAATTACTCCAACACTTTCTATTTCTCCATTAATATATTGTTGACCACCAATATAAATAACAATAAGATTACTAAATCCTATTAGTAAAATCATAAGAGGGAAAAATATGGCTTGAACACGCGCAAGATCTACATTTTTTTGGTTTCCTTCTTCAGCTAATTCGCTAAAATCAGACTTAAATTTATGCTGAATACCATAAGATTTTATCACAGCAATTCCACTAAAACTCTCTTGTGTGAACGTATTGAGTTCTGATAAAAATTGTTGAACAATCGTACTTCTCTTATTAATAGCAACGCTTAATTGGTAGATGGCTACCGATAAAATAGGTAAGGGAATAAGTGTATATAGCGTAAGCATTGGAGCCGCACTAATCATATAAGAAATAACCACGACAAATAGGGTTACCGTTTGTACACCATACATCAGTGCTGGTCCAACATACATTCTGACTTTAGAGACATCTTCAGAAATACGATTCATTAAATCGCCTGTTCTGTTTTTTTTATAAAAATTAAGCGATAGGTTTTGGTATTGTTGGTAAACTTCATTTTTTAAATCATATTCAATATAGCGCGATACCACGATAAAGGTTTGTCGCATTAGAAATGTAAAAATAGCTGAAGCAAAGGCAGCACCAATAATTAAACCAATATTGACCATCAGTTCCTGTTTCACAATGCCTACATCGGTAATATCACCTTTGATATATTTTTCAATAACGGTAGTGGAGTTACGGATTAATTGGGGTGTAAATATAGCAAACACCCTAGCGGCAATTGTAATAACTAGACCTAGCAAGAGTTGCCATTTGTAGGTGTATAAATATTTATTGAGGTATGCTAATGCTTTCAAACTATTATTTTTCAGGACGCAAATTTAAGGTTTTCAAGCGAAGCGCTCTAGAGGCTAACATAAGTTTAATAGAGAACAATTATAAATCCTGTATATTTTAGAACTACTCTTATTTTTAATCTTATTTTTGCCATTTGAAAAACTGAATTTAATGCTTACAAGACGTCATATTAGAGCAAAAGTTATGCAATCTATTTATGCCTTTAACAAAGGCCATAAAGAAGTGATGCAAACCGAACATAAGTTTTTAAAGAAAAGCATCAAAGACATGCACGACTTATTTTTGCTCAACCTTAGCTTATTAGTTGAAATACAGGAACTCGCTGAAAATTACTACGAAATTAGTAAAAAGAAATTTTTAGCGACAGAAAGCGATAAAACTCCAAGCTTAAAATTTAATAAAAATAAGTTATTGTTAAAACTTAAAGACCACTCTAATTTATACGAGCTCATAGAAGATAGAAAGCTTAAAAACTGGAAATCAGATGATGAGGTTCCTAAAAAATTATGGGAAGAGACCCTTAAAAGCAATCTTTATCAAGATTACCTAAGTACAACAACGACGAGTTATAAAGATGATAAGGATTTTATAATTCGCCTATTTAGAGAAGTTGTTGCACCAAATGATTTTCTTTACGAGTATTATGAAGATTATAAATTAACCTGGGTTGATGACTTTCCGATCGTAAACACCAGCTTAGTTAAATTTTTAAATTCAATTACACAAGAAGCCGATAGCATTAACATACCCTCTCTATTCGCGAACTTAGATGATGATGAATTTGCTAATAAATTATTTAAGATAACCTTGCTAAAAGACAAGGAATTCGAAGCCTCTATAGATGGTAAGACCCCAAATTGGGATAAAGATCGTATTGCTGAAATTGATCGCATTTTACTAAAAATGGCTTTATGTGAATTTACTGAATTTTCGAGTATCCCTATTCGAGTAAGTATTAATGAATATTTAGAATTGGCTAAAAATTACTCTACTCCAAAAAGTGCTAACTTTGTTAATGGTGTACTTGATAAAATTTCAAAAGAGTTTGAAGCCAGCGGAAAGATTAATAAAATAGGACGAGGATTAATGTAATCTTTGTTTTTTTTATATTTTTGAAAAAATTAAAAATTTAGTAATATGAAAAGAATAGTATTATCGGCTTTAGCCCTAGTTGCAGTTAGTTTTACATCTTGTAAACAAGATGCCTCTAAAGAAGTAGATACACAGAAGGCTCAAACTGCTGCAGTTGAAGATTCTAAAGAGCAAAAATTTCCAGTCATGAGCTTTGATGAAGCCATGTATGACTTTGGAACTATTAACGAAGGTGATATCGTAGAGCACACTTTTTCGTTTACCAATACAGGTGATGCGCCTTTAGTAATCACAAATGCTAAAGGAAGTTGTGGTTGTACCGTACCAACATACCCTAAAAACGAGCAAATTATGCCGGGCGATGAAGGTGAAATGACAGTTAAATTTAACTCTAACGGAAAGCCTAACACTCAAATGAAAAGTGTAAGAATCACCGCTAATACAGAAAAGGGTACAGAGACTATTAGAATAAAAGCTCAAGTGACACCTAAAAACAAAAACGCGGGATCACCTGTAAAATAGTATGGGCCAAATTCAACAATTTTTACCTTTAATTTTAATTTTCATTGTTCTTTATTTTTTCATGATACGACCACAAATGAAAAAGCAAAAAGAAGAAAAGAACTTTGTAAACGAAATTAAAAAAGGCGATAAGATAATTACAAAAAGCGGTCTTCATGGTAAGGTGGCCGATCTAAGTGAAAAACTTGATGCCGTTATTATAGAAACTGGTTCAGGAAAAATGACCTTTGATAAATCGGCTATTTCATTAGAATTGACTAAGAAATTAAATAAACCAAAAGAAGAGAAAAAGAAGTAATTATATTTCTAAGATTTATGCAAAAAAGCTATCTTTAACTAGATAGCTTTTTTAAATTTTACACTATGGCATTAACAGAATCAACATTCATTGAATTGGGTTTTAAAGCTCCTAATTTTAAACTACCCGATACAATATCTGGAAATATATTCGAATTGTATAACGACCTTATAGGCGAAAAGGGAACTGTAATAATGTTTATTTGTAATCATTGCCCTTACGTTAAACACATCACTGAAGAATTGGTTCGTGTTGCTAATGATTACCGGGTTACAGGTTTTAGTTTTATAGCTATTTCGAGTAATGATATTATAAATTACCCACAAGATTCACCAGCGCTAATGAGTGAGTTTGCAAGAGATGAATATTTCCCTTTTCCTTACCTGTATGATGAGACTCAAAACGTAGCCAAAGATTATCAAGCCATGTGTACACCAGATATATATTTGTTTGATAATGTCTTAAAGTTGGTTTATCATGGCCAACTAGACGATTCTAGACCACAAAATAACATTCCACTTTCAGGTACTTCTTTAAGACAAGCACTTGATGGTGTATTAGGAAATAGGCCTCCCATACAACAGCAAAAGCCGGCGATGGGTTGTGGAATTAAATGGAAATAAAAAGTCCTCATGAATTGAGGCTTTTTAAATTTAATCGAGTGAAACTAAATTTTAATATGCGTCCAGTTTTTACCCTTCTTGATGCGATAAAGTTGCATTTCTGAAATACTAAACTTTTTAGCAATTTCACGCATTTTATATTTTTTATTAGGATTAAAAAGTATACACTTAATCTTCCTCACATCATTTTCACTAAGTTTAGAATGTTTAACCATTCTAGATTTTGCTAACCATTTAGGGTTTTGAAATTGGTGTTTTTCTTTTTCTTTTTTATTAGCCCAAACCAAGTTAGAGATATGGTTGTTTTGTTTGTCATAATCTTTATGAATCACAAAAGTTTGATCAGGTTTTTTTTCTAGAAATGTATCGGCAACTAACTTATGAAGATATCTCGATCGGTTACCACCCTTTTTTAAGGTGATGCTTACACTGGCATAACCGTTAATATTTCCTATTTTTATGGGCCAAGTCTTACCTGTTTTTTTTATACGTCTGGCATTTCCAAAATTAGAAACCTCAATACTTTGGTTTTCCTTAAACTGAGGCTCAAGTTTAACTGCTTTCCATTCCTCTTCTTGATTTGTTATCATGATTTAATATTTGGGGTATATACAAATATATATAAACCCCATAATATTTAAACTACTGATTTAAAGATTCTTAATAAAAATAACTTAAGGTGATATGTGGTATAATTCTTCTTTTTAGACACGTTGTGTAACTTCTTGAAACTCTCTTTTGCTTGTATTAAATCACCCTCAGCTTTAATAGAATACCAAAATTTTTCAAAGTCGGCTTCTATATGTTCTAACTCGATAATAAGATGTTTTGGGTGCTGTTTTAAAAATAGCTCGATAGAAGCGGTCATGTTATCCACAAAATCATTCGCTAGTATATCTAGTTCTTGTTGGTTTAATTTTTCTGTAGGCGTTTTCTTTATACCATCACAATAAGCTTTAAACATACTATTGGGATAATACGTTCTTCGGCTAAAGCTTTTAGCGATATCATCTTTATCGCGTTTCAAGTATACAAATAATGCATTTTTTCCGTAATGCTCTTGTAGCCTTCCTAAATCCCAAATAAGCCGGTTGTCAGCTTCGATATGTTGTTTTTTATAGTTAAACCGTTCGTGTCCCAACTCCTTTGACTTAGACTCATGAGCAGCCGTATAATTAGTGATATGTTTGCAAGCTTCTATAAAACTAGTAGAACCTGTTCGACCTGTACATAATACAAAAACATTTGCCATTAGAGCTTAAAAATTAATTGATCGGGATCAAAATTAATCATTTCTGAAGGAAATAACTGCTCTAAAACTCCATTTTGGGACAGGTCTTGAGGTGTTCCAAAATGGCATTGCTGGTTGTTAATTACAAGAATCTGATCACATAATTGAAGCGCTAAATTAATTTCATGTGTGGCAAATAAAATAGAGTGCTGCTTTTCTTTACATATGCGCTTTAAGAGTCGGATGGTATTTAATTTATGAAATAGATCTAAATGCGTTGTGGGTTCGTCAAGCAATATAAGTGGGGTTTCTTGCGCAATAACTCTAGCAATTAATACATTTTGTAGTTGGCCATCACTTAGCTGCCGACATGTCGTGCTTAAGGGCTTTTGTATGTTTACAAGTTGGGCAGCTTCAACAACTTTTTTGCGGTCGTGTTGTGATAATAAACCAAGCCAATTGGTGTAAGGATGTCGTCCAAGTGCAATTACTTCAGCTATACTTAAATTAGTGTTTACTGGTTCATTAGCCAATACTAATCCCATAAGTTTGGCACGGTCTTTTAAATCATAAGCCTCAATAGGTTTATCTCTTAATAAGACTTTACCTTTTAAGGGTTTAATTTCATTTGAAATACTTTTAAGTAAGGTTGATTTTCCTGAGCCATTTGTGCCAATAACTCCAATCAATTCACTTGGGAATACTTCAAAATTAATATTCTCAATAATAGGCTTGTGTTGGTAGCCAATGCTGAGATTATTAATATTTAAGGTGTTTTTTTTCATACTTAAAATCGAATGTGTCCTTGTTTAGTAAGTAGCCAAATCACAACGGGTGCACCAATAATTGAAGTGACAGCATTAATAGGTAAACTTAATTCTAAAAATGGGACTTGTGCAATGATATCACACAAAATAAGTAAGGCAGCACCACCTATAAAAACGCTAGGAACCAATATAAGATGGTTAGTTGATTTTATAAATTGACGTGTTAAATGTGGAACTGCTAGGCCAATAAATGCTATTGGACCGGCAAAGGATGTCACTGCTCCAGCGACCAGACAGGTACAACTAATAAGAATGAGTCGGGTTTGTTTAAGGTTAATCCCTAAACTTTCGGCATATTTTTCACCCAATAACAAAGCGTTAAGTGGTTTTATTAGAATAATGCTTAACAGTAGGCCAAATAGACTAATAAGACTTAAAATAGACACTTCATGCCAGCTTAAATTTCCTAGGTTTCCAAGTGACCAAAATACAAATTTTTGTAAATCGGTTGAAGGACTAAAAAAGCTTAAAACACTTACGATAGCACTTGTAATACTTGCAAACATTAGTCCTACGATAAGTAACGCCATTGTATCTTTTAAACGTTTGGCCGTCGCTAAAATAGAAACCATGACCAAAAAACTCCCAAAACTAGAAGCGATAATAATAAGCCAACGTTCGCTTAGTTCACCGCTAAGACTTAAACCAATACTGGAACCACCTAATATAACTAAAGCCACACCAAGACTAGCGCCGCTGCTTAGCCCCAAAACATAGGGTCCAGCTAATGGATTTCTAAATAAGGTTTGCATTAAAAGCCCGCAAAGAGATAAGCCACCGCCAATCACTAAGCTCGTAATTGCTTTTGGTAAGCGATAGTTAAGTATAATATAGTTCCACGTTTGATTTTCTATGGACTGAAATGTAATTGATTTTATAACCTCACCTAAAGGAATGTAAACTGAACCTAAGCTTAAGCTTAAGATGATTAAGCCTAATAGTAAGCCAGTTAAACTTAAAATTGACTTAGGGGTTTTCATGGTTTTAGGGGGCTAAAAAAGTGGAGTTTATGATCTGGCAACATGAAAGGATGAAAAATTTTCACCAAATCTTTAAGCACTAAATCTGGTCTATTTGGCGCTAACTCATAAAAAATAACACCGCCGGTTTCACCTGTTTTGTCTGCAACGCTATAAACCTTCTGATGTTTAAAAGCGGTAAATTCTGCATAATGTGGTTGGTCTTCTAGCATACGTTTGTAGCTCGTGTAACTACCTGGCGAAATCCAATACTTAGCCTTTGCTGCTTTGTTTAAAACACTTTCAAAAGATAGAGCTATACTACCATTTCCTGTCGTATGGCTGTATAAATAATTAGCGTTGGCATCTCGTAAAAACTGGGCTTGCCAGCTTTGACCATTGGGTAAATACCATTTG
>CBFHKB010000059.1:0-13534 GCA_965656295.1 Psychroflexus sp. | reverse complement strand
ATAAACCTGTAGTTGTTCCTATTGTGATCGATGGCTTTAGACGATCGTTTGATAAAAAAGGAATTCGTATTAAAAAACGAAATATCTTACAATCTATGGTCATTAAAGAACCTCTAGCTATTGATTATGAAAATGATAGTATTGACCAAATTGTTGAAAAGATTGAGTATGCGATCGAACAGCACCCTTCACTTATGAAAGTTATTCCTCAAGAAGAGTTAGAAGCTATCGAAGTTTTAAATGAAAAACGCCGCTACAGTGCTAAAACTAATTAACAGGTTCAACCGTATAACCCGCCGCTCTTAATAATTGAACTACTCCGTTTTCACCGGCTAAATGGGCAGCCCCAAAGGCAAAGAATATTGACTTATCCCGAGCATTTTTTTCGATGACAGGAATCCAATTTTTATTTCTATTATCTAAAAATTCTTCTGTATAAAGATTAAGAGAAGATTCTTGCTCCCCCATAAAATTCATTAAACCCTGGAGGTTTTTAGCTTCATATAGCTTAAGCATATCAGAAAACATGTTTGAATTTTCTTCAGCTGAATGGTTGGCCATTTCTAACAAATCGTTCACTTGCTCTTTATAAGGAATATTATCTACCATCCGAAGTTGATCTTCAATTTTCTCAAGGCCAAAAATTCTGAGATCTCGTTGTTTAGCGAGATTTAAAAAATAAGTATCGTAACCTTGGGGCTGCTTACAACTCAAAAAACTAGTCATAGCCATAGAACTCAAGAAGAAAGGTTTAATGTTTTGCATCATCGCAAAATTCATCCCTGGAACTTTCCCATCAAAAAAGCCTTGTAAAGTCTTTAATTCTTCTTTGGTGGCAAAATCAGATAGTGTTTGTCCATCAGTCATATACATATGTTTCATCATTGTAGCCATCAAACCTGGATCGGCCATATTAATTTCTAAGGCTAATTGTTCAGAAGTTTCAAAAGCTAGTTTTACAGGTTTGGAGATTTTAACATCACATGCTAAGTGTATAGTGCCGTAGAGGTAAGACTCTTGCTCTAAGTTATTTCCGCTTAACTTCCAAAGCAAAGCATTCTCAATTGCTTGAGCTTGAATATCTAATACACTTAGCATGAAGATAAGTGCACTTATTAATTTTAATTTCATTGTGTGTAATTTAAAGTTCAATTTGTTTTAAATTTTTATAGTTACGTAATAATCGTCTGGTTAGTATTCCATAAAGTAATCTGTAAAATAACCAAACAATAAGTAGTAATAAAAGTAGGATGACTATTGAAATAGCAAAGCTTAACCAAAATTGTAAGCTTGTTAATTGATTTAAAGCATTTAATGTGATAATAATTGAAATAATAAAAGTCACAGCAAAAAATATAATATTAAACCAGACATAAAATTTTACCGTCTGCCTCGTTTTTACGATGTTACGCATTAGGGCTTTTATTGAATCTGTGGTTTGAATTTGACGGTAATTGTAAAAAAACTTAATTATAAAACTGATAATTACAATATAATTAATCACTAAAGAAACACGATAAAACAGGTCTAAATTAAGATCATCTATACTATCTTGAATAGATTGTGAAAAACCAAACAATTCAATAGCAATCCAAAATACAAACTCAAAAATACTAATAAAGAAAATCCACTTCACAATAGAAGATGATTTTTTATGGATCATCTCATAGAGATCTTTCTGCTTATAATGAGGCAAAGATTGGTCTTGGTACTGCCAACGCTTTTTTAATAGTTCTAACTCATCCATAATTAGGGGTTCAAAATTCGTTTAAGTTTTGTTTTAACGCGATTCATTTTCACTCTTGCATTTACTTCAGTAATTCCTAAAGTTTCAGAGATTTCTTTATAGTTTTTATCTTCTAAGTATAGAAACACCAATGCTTTATCTATATCGTTTAATTCTTTGATGGCTGCGTACATCAATTTTAAATTTTCTTCAATAGTATCATCATAAACATCACTAGAGATCTTAAAGTTAAGATCGTCTAATGGGGTGGTATTTACACGCCTTTTCTTTTTTCTGTAAAGTGTAATAGCTGTGTTTAATGCCACACGATACATCCACGTACTAAATTTAGAATCGCCTCGAAATTTCGGAAATGCTTTCCAGAGCTGAACCGTAATTTCTTGAAACAAATCTTTATGCGAGCTTTCATCATGCGTATAAAGCCGACATATCTTATGCGCAATATTTTGATTGGCTTCTAAGAGTTGGACAAACTTTAATTCTAATTCTTGCTCCACGTTAAATTCAATTCAATAGATCAGTCTATAAAATTACACTATTGTTACATTAGTTTTTCTAAATTAAAGCTATTATACTGTTTAATTTGAGGCTTAACATGCTAAGACCTTAATTGTCATATATAAAACGTATCTTTGCCGCTATTTTAAAAATTATATGAATACATTTGAATCATTAGGCTTAAGCCAAGAAATCTTAGAAGCAGTAAAAGATATGGGGTTTGAGTCACCAAGTGAAGTTCAGGAACAAACCATTCCTATTTTACTTGAAGAGCCAACCGATATGGTTGCGCTAGCCCAAACAGGTACAGGAAAAACTGCTGCATTCGGGTTTCCTATCATTCAAAACATTAACTTAAACTCTAAGCAAACGCAAGGGCTTATTTTATCGCCAACGCGAGAGCTATGTTTACAAATTACCAACGAATTAAAACTCTACGCCAAACACTACAAAAACCTTAATACGGTTGCCGTTTACGGTGGTGCAAGTATTACCGATCAAGCACGGCAAATTAAAAAAGGAGCACAAATTATTGTTGCTACTCCTGGTCGTATGAAGGATATGATTCGTAGAAATATTATCGATATTTCAGCGATAGATATTTGTGTACTTGATGAAGCTGATGAAATGCTAAATATGGGCTTCTTTGAAGATATTAAAGAAATCTTATCCCATTCTCCAAGCACTAAAAACACGTGGCTATTTAGTGCCACAATGCCTAAAGAGGTTGCGCAAATCGCTAAGAAATTTATGCGCCAACCAAAGGAAATTACGATTGGCAAGAAAAATGTATCGACTAAAAATGTAACACACGAATACTTCACTGTTGCAGGACGTGACCGTTACAACGCTATGAAGCGATTGGTTGATGCTCACCCTGATATTTACGCTGTTGTGTTTTGTAGAACAAAGCGTGACACGCAAAAAGTGGCTGAACGTTTAATCGAAGACGGTTATTCGGCAGCAGCTATTCATGGTGATTTAAGCCAAAATCAACGTGATTTGGTGATGAAAAGCTTTAGAAGTAAGCAAATCCAAATGTTAGTCGCTACCGATGTTGCTGCTCGTGGAATTGATGTTGATGATATTACTCATGTCATTAATTACCAACTCCCAGATGAAATTGAAACCTACACTCACCGAAGCGGCCGTACAGGTCGTGCAGGAAAAGAAGGAACTTCAATGGTAATTATCACCAAAAGTGAGCAACGCAAAATAAAGCAAGTTGAACGGATTATTGGTCAAAAATTTGTGTCTAAAGAATTACCTAGCGGTGAAGAAATTTGTAAAGTACAACTCTTTCATTTGGCTAAGGAAATTAAAAACACAAAAATTAACCACGATATCGATCAGTACATCGAACAACTAGAAACAGAATTTGAAGACACGTCTAAAGAAGACTTAATTAAGAAGTTTTTCTCGGTAGAATTTACACGCTTCAACAATTACTATAAAAATGCACCAAATTTAGCTAAACCTACAGAAGACAGAGAGCGCGGGGGCAGTCAAACATATGGTGACGAAACTCGCTTCTTCATAAATATTGGTGAAAAAGATGGGTTTAACTGGATGTCTTTAAAAGACTTCTTAAAAGAAACACTTGAACTAGGCCGAGATGGTGTAGCTAAAGTCGATGTTAAAAATACGTTTTCATTTTTTAATGTTCCAAATGATGATGTAGAGAAAGTAAAAGCAACCTTCGAGGAATTTAAACTTTTTGGTAGACACGTTAATGTTGAAATTACCAAAGACAAAAAAACACGCGGTGGTGGTTTCAAAGGTAAACGTTCTAGCAAATCAGGTGGCGGCAAAGGTCGCTTTGGCAACAGCAAAGGCAAAAGCTTTGGAAAGAACAAGGACCGTAGCGTCAACAAGTCTATCGAACGTAGACGTAAAAAACGCTAAGTGTTAATTTTATTGAAATCTTGTTAGCTAAAGTTTAAACGCTAACAAGATTTCTCTATTTTTAAAACATGAAATACTTTTATTACACTCTTATTTTTTTTATTCCCTTTCTTGGTTTAAGCCAAGATTCAACTTCAACTCAACTGGAAAACATTAAAGGCATTGTTATGAATGCTGCTAATGATAAAATACTTAAGAATGTAAATATTATTAATATTAATACGGTTCGTGGGACCGTATCCAATCAAAATGGCCGATTTAAAATTAAAGCCCACATTAACGACACACTTTACTTATCTTACCTTGGCTTTAAGTCTATTCAAGTTAGGATTACCGAAGATTGGGTAAAATATGGCGAGGTTAAAATCAAAATGACCGAATCTGCTATTGCCCTTGAAGAAGTAAAACTTAAAGATGTTAAGTTGACCGGTTTTCTTGAAATAGACGCCAAAAACATCCCCATTTACGACAATTACAGGTATTCCATTTCAGGAACTAATTACGCCTATGAAGGCGGAAATTATCAAAGCTCTAGCATATCCAGAACGATAGATGCTATTTTAAATCCTGCCAATTTACTTTATAAAATTTTTGGTAAAAAGCCCAAACAAATGAAACGCTTGCGGCAAATGAAAAGTGACAATGCAATTAGAGATTTATTACAAGATAAATTTGATCGTGAAACCTTATCAGCTGTCCTTCAAATTAGCAAAGTAGATATTGTTGACATTTTAAAGAAATGCGATTATTCAGAGAGTTTTGTGCGGTCAGCAAATGACTTACAACTTCTTGATGCCATTAGCGATTGTTATGAAGAATACAAAGCCGTAAACCGATAACATAATGCTAAACATTTGTGTCTTAACAGGTGCAGGGATTAGTGCAGAAAGCGGTGTAAAGACCTTTAGAGATCATAATGGTTTATGGGAAGGCCATGATGTTATGGAAGTAGCCACTCCAGAAGGTTTTAAACGTAATCCTGGACTTGTCCTCGACTTTTACAATAAACGGAGAGCTCAACTCAAAACAGTGCAACCCAATCCCGCCCATAAAGCATTAGCCAAATTAGAAACTGAAGCTAAGGTCCAAATCATTACTCAAAACGTAGATCATCTTCATGAATCTGCCGGAAGCTCGCAAGTCATGCATTTACATGGTGAACTTTTAAAGGCTAAGAGCAGTGTCGATGATACCTTGATTTATCCGTGGAGCGAAGATATTAAACTCGGAGACCATTGCGAAAAAGGGAGCCAACTCAGGCCACATGTGGTTTGGTTTGGTGAAGCTGTACCCTTATTAGAGCAAGCCATTCCTATTATACAACAAGCTGATGCGGTTATGGTTGTAGGTACTTCTATGCAAGTCTATCCTGCTGCAAGTCTTATACATTACAAAGCTAAATCGGTCCCAATTTATTTTATAGATCCCAATCCGCAAATTGATGCAAATTCAACAACGCTTATTTATGCTGAAAAAGCTTCAACTGGTGTACCAAAAGCCATTGAAGACTTAAAAAATAACTTATTGGATTAAGAGTTATTTCAACCTATATTGAGCATTAATTAAGCTTGAATACTATATATTTGTGAGCGTTTTAAATCTTGAAAAAATGACTCCTTTAAACGCAATTTCTCCAATAGATGGGCGTTACGCCTCAAAAACAGCTAAACTTAGTCCATTTTTTAGCGAACACGCTTTAATTCAATACCGTGTTCGGGTTGAAATTGAGTATTTTATTAGTTTATGTGAATTACCATTGCCTCAATTAAAAGACTTTGAAACGAGCTTATTTCCTCAACTCCGAAAAATATACCTCAACTTTAGTACCTCTGATGCTGAAGCTATAAAAACAATTGAAGCTACCACAAACCATGATGTTAAAGCAGTGGAATATTTCATCAAAGAAAAATTTGATGAACTAGGTTTGGAAGACTCAAAAGAATTTATACACTTTGGGTTAACGTCTCAAGATATCAATAACACCGCAGTCCCTTTAAGTTTAAAAGAAGGCCTCGAACAAGTATTTATAGTAGAACTCGAAGAACTCATACAACAATTAGAAACAAAAGTTAAGACTTGGAATAACATTCCTATGTTAGCCAAAACGCATGGCCAACCAGCTTCGCCGACGCGACTAGGTAAAGAATTTAATGTCTTTACCGTACGGCTTCAAGAACAACTCGTTACCTTAAAACAAATTCCAACAGCTGCTAAGTTTGGTGGTGCAACCGGTAATTTTAATGCGCATAAAGTTGCCTATCCTCAAACAGATTGGAGAGCTTTTGGTCAAGCTTTTGTTGAAAACACCTTAGGTTTAAAACACTCGTTTCCAACGACGCAAATTGAACATTACGACTACCTTGCGGCTACTTTTGATGCACTGAAACGTATCAACACCATACTTATCGATTTTAACCGTGATGTATGGACCTACATTTCGATGGATTATTTCAAACAAAAAATCAAAGCTGGTGAAGTAGGATCTTCAGCAATGCCACATAAAGTTAATCCTATCGATTTTGAAAATTCTGAAGGAAACCTAGGTATAGCCAATGCCTTATTCGAGCATCTGTCTGCTAAATTACCGATTTCAAGACTCCAACGTGACTTAACCGACTCTACCGTTCTAAGAAGTATTGGCGTTCCAATTGCACACAGCTTAATTGCCTTAAAATCTACTGCTAAAGGCTTAGATAAACTCTTGCTTAATGAAGTTAAAATCAATAAAGATCTTGAACTTAATTGGGCGGTTGTTGCAGAAGCTATTCAAACCATATTAAGACGCGAAGGCTATCCTAAGCCTTATGAAGCGCTAAAGGGTTTAACTCGAACCAATACAGTTATTAACCAAGAAAGCATACATGCTTTTATAGATACTTTAAAGGTTAACGATGCCATTAAAACAGAACTAAAAACCATTACACCACAAAACTATACAGGAATTTAATGCATAAACTTAACGCTTGGATTTCAGCCGCTCGTTTAAGAACGCTACCACTTTCAATCGCTGGGATTTTAATGGGTGCTGCGCTTGCCAAACAAAACCTGAATTTTAATTGGGCTATTTTTGCATTAGCAATTCTCACGACCTTAAGCTTTCAAATCTTATCGAACTTTGCTAACGATTATGGAGATGGCGTAAAAGGGACTGATAATGACACCCGCTTAGGTCCTCAACGCGCCTTACAAAGTGGTGCTCTAAGCGATCAAGAGTTAAAACAAGGTATTATTATTAATAGTATTATTAGTCTAATTTTAGCCTTAAGCCTTATTTATTTTGCCTTTGGTGCTGAAAACTTTGCAGCCTCACTCCTATTTTTTATGCTGGGTGTTACTGCCATTATCGCTGCAATCAAATACACCATTGGTAATTCAGCCTATGGTTATCGCGGTCTCGGCGATGTATTTGTTTTTTTGTTTTTTGGTCTCGTCGCTGTTTTAGGGACTAATTACTTGATGTCACTTAACTTTAACCTGTGGCATATGTTGCCGGCAACAAGCATTGGTTTATTATCGGCAGCCGTCCTTAATCTTAACAATATGCGAGATGAACTAAGTGACCGAGCAGCACAAAAAAACACTCTAGTTGTAAAATGGGGACAAAAATTTGCTAAACCCTACCACATCAGCCTTATTTACGGAGCACTTTTTAGCCTAGTATGCTATGCGGTGATAGATTTTGAGTCTATTAATTGGTTATGCTTTCTTGGTGGCATTCCGCTTTTAAGTCACGCCAAAAAGGTATGGAACTATGAAGATCCGCGAAACTTAGATCCTGAACTTAAAAAAGTAGCCTTAAGTTGTTTTGCCATCGCTGTACTCTATTTTATAAGCGTGTTTATTTAAGGCTGAACAACCTAAAAGTTGATGACTTAGCTAAAACAACCACCTCAACATTCTAACTTGCAAAACAGCTTCAGCTGGTGACGAGATCAAGCTGAAATGGTTTAACCTACTAAAATATCTAAAGTTATAGCTAAAATTACAGCCATTATCGTATATTGTTTTCAAAAAAAATATGAGTTATACCGATAAAAT
Organism: Psychroflexus sp.; assembly: GCA_965656295.1. Lineage (GTDB taxonomy): Bacteria > Bacteroidota > Bacteroidia > Flavobacteriales > Flavobacteriaceae > Psychroflexus. The sequence continues at coordinate 5,346 of CBFHKB010000059.1, read as the reverse complement.
GCTACGTGATGATGCTTTAAAAGGGACCAACATAATTGTTACTGGTGGTGGATCTGGTCTTGGTAAATCCATGACTAAGTACTTCTTGGAAATAGGAGCCAATGTCGTGATTACTTCAAGAAATATCGAAAAACTTAACAACACAGCCCAAGAACTTGAAACTAATAGTTCTGGACAATGCATTCCTTTGCAGTGTGATGTGAGGCACTATGAACAAGTAGAACACATGATGGATCAAGCCCATGAAGCTTTAGGAAGTATAGATGTATTATTAAATAATGCCGCAGGTAATTTTATTTCACCTACCGAACGCTTATCAAGCAACGCCTTTGACACAATTATAGATATTGTTTTAAAAGGCACCAAAAATTGCACCATGGCCTTGGGCAAATATTGGATTAACCATAAACAAACCAACAAACGTGTACTTAATATTGTTACTACCTACGCTTGGACTGGATCGGCATATGTAGTACCTAGTGCAACAGCAAAAGCTGGTGTTTTAGCCATGACACGATCTTTAGCGGTGGAGTGGGCAAAATACGGTATTCGATTTAATGCTATTGCTCCAGGACCATTTCCGACTAAAGGCGCTTGGGACCGATTATTACCGGGTGAATTAAAAGATAAGTTTGATTTAGCTAAAAAAGTACCACTTAAACGGGTGGGCGACCATCAAGAACTCGCTAACTTGGCTGCCTTCTTAGTCTCTGATTTTGCAGCTTACCTTAACGGTGAAGTGATCACTATTGATGGTGGCGAATGGCTAAAAGGAGCTGGACAATTCAACTTACTTGATCAAATCCCTGAAGATATGTGGGATATGCTTGAAGCTATGATCAAGAGTAAAAAATCAAATTAAGTCTTTGACCTCGGCCGATTGACAAAAATTGACCGCCTTTTTAATTTCTTTAGCCATAAACTTATCGGTTTTTACGATAGGAACTTCGGCTCGAAATTGTTGTACAAAGTTTTGAAGTTTTTGACTGGTAGGCTGAGGTTCTCTAAAATATAAAGCTTGAGAAGCGTTAAATAATTCAATCCCTAAAACAGTAAATACATTATCAACCACCTTAATTAGCTTGGTAGCTCCATTAGCGCCCATACTCACGTGATCTTCTTGACCGTTAGATGAAACGATAGAGTCTATTGAGGCTGGAGTACATAACTGCTTGTTTTGACTCACAATACTTGCTGCGGTGTACTGTGGTATCATAAAGCCACTGTTTAAACCAGGGACATCTACCAAGAAATCTGGCAAACCGCGTAACCCAGACACAAGCTGGTAAGTTCGACGCTCAGAAATATTTGCAAGCTCAGCTAAGGCTATCGCTAAATAATCGATGGGCAGTGCGATGGGTTGACCATGAAAATTTCCACCAGAAATAATTTTATTATCATCTACAAATACATTGGGATTATCAGTTACCGCATTAATTTCAATCTCAATAGTTTGCTTTACAAAGTGATACGTATCTTTAGTGGCACCATGAACTTGTGGCACACACCTAAATGAATAAGGGTCTTGCACATGTTGTTTTGGTGCTTGAGCCAACGGACTATCTTGACGTAAATTCAAAATACGCTTAGCGGTTTCTAATTGCCCTTGATGCGGCCTGACTTGGTGTACCAGAGCGTCAAATGGAGATAGATTACAATCAAACCCTTCCATAGATACAGCAGAAATAACATCAGCTAGATTGATCAAGCGCTCGCTTTGTATAAGTGCATATACAGCATGAGCACTCATAAACTGGGTACCATTTAATAAAGCTAAACCTTCTTTAGATTGTAATTGAAGTGGTGCTAAACCATGTTTATCTAAAACAACCTGAGAGGCTACAACAACGCCATCCTGATACATTTCACCTTCAGCTAAAAGCGGCAAAGATAAGTGTGCCAATGGTGCTAGATCTCCAGAAGCTCCTAAAGATCCTTGACTGTATACTACCGGTAAAAGATCATTGTTATAAAAATAGATTAAACGCTCGACGACCTCCAAACTTATCCCAGAATGCCCATAACTTAAGGACTGTATTTTTAAAAGTAACATGAGCTTCACAATAGTTCGATGCACAAGTTCTCCAGTACCACAGGAATGAGATAAAACTAAATTCCGCTGAAGTTCAGAGAGTTTCTCGTTTGATATTTTAATATTACACAAGGATCCAAAACCTGTGTTTATGCCATAAAACGCGTCATCTTTAATCGCTTTATTGTGGTCTAAATAGTGACGTGCTTTTAAAATCAAAGCTCTTGATTCTTCACTTAAAGCAAGTTTATATTTATTATCTAACAATTCGGCAATAGTCTCAATGCTTAAGTGTTCGCGACTAATATGATGTATCTGAGCCATAAATTCTAATTTCAAACGATTGCGAAATTAAGCATTTTTTTAATCTTGTTCATACTTTAAGACTTGGAATGCTTGTCCTAAATACTTTGCAATATCTGACGCTATAAACGATTCATGTCCTTGATGTTTAGTCCCCAAATCGGCTGTTAACCCATGTAGAAAAACGCCTAAAATAGCCGCTTGACAGGGTTCATAAGATTGGGAAAGCAGGCTTGTAATAATTCCCGATAAGCTATCTCCAGAACCAGCAGTTGCTAAGGCATGATTGCCACTACTATTAATCCACAAATGTTCACCATCAACAATTTTGGTATAAGCCTCTTTAATAACTAGAACCACTTGATATTGACTTGAAAAGGTTTGTGCTTTTTCGAGCATATCATAAGTTGAAGACCACTCACCTATTAATCGTTTTAATTCCCCTATATGCGGGGTCAAAATACTTTTATTTGGCAACGCCTCTAATAGTGACGAATGTTGAGCTAAAATAGTTAAGGCGTCGGCGTCGAGAAGCAGCGGCTGAGATGATTGAGCAAGTACCTCTGAAACCAGTTTTACTGCGGCTTCGGTTTGCCCTAAACCCATGCCCACGCCAATAGCTTTAAAATCACCTTGTAAAACCTCAGTTAATTGAGATAAAATAGACTCGCCTGAATGAGTAGTCATAGCTTCAGGCAAGCGTTCCGTAAGCGCAACATGTGTTGGCTTGGTAGAATGTACACTTAACTTTCCTAAACCACTTCGAAGTGCTGTTTCTGCAGCCAGGATAATGCTACCGTGATAACCAAAATTACCACCGATTAATAGGGCATGGCCAAAGCTGCCTTTATGTGAGAATTTAGATCGGTGCTTGAGTAAACTTTTAGCTTCAGCTGAAGTCGTATAACTCACTTTAGAATTTATACGCTCGGGTACGCCCAAACCAATATCAATAACTTCAAACCGGTCAAGGTCATGGTCATGTTCAGAACAGAAAAAACTCAGTTTAGGTGAGTGAAAGCTTAAGCAAAGATCTGTTTTAAAACAAACATCATTAGAGTTATTGGGCTGATGCGCATACATTCCTGATGGCACATCTATAGCTATTTTAAAGCCTTTAGCTTGATTGACTTGCGCAATAGCCTTGGACACGAATTTTGGCATAGGACGGTTTAGCCCCACACCAAACACAGCATCTATGTAGATAGCGTAATCCGGTAAATCTAAAATGGTAAAATCCTTATGCTCAGAGTATTTAATTTCAGAAGGTAAAACCTCAAGATTTGCTTGAGCATCTTCAGAGAAACTTGACCCGTATTTTAAACCAATCACATGAATAGTGTATGATTTTTGATACAGTAATCGAGCAATAGCGAATCCATCGCCAGCATTATTACCTATCCCGACTAAAATAACGACAGGCAAGGCGGGAGAGGTAAGTTCTAATATTCTTCTTGTTGCACGATTGGCTGCGCGTTCCATTAACTGCAGTGAACTAATGGATTGTGATGCAATAGTGTGTTGATCTAACTTAGAAAGTTGATTCGGTGTGTAAATAAACATGGTAAACAGATGTGTTCTAAAAGTAAAAAAATAGTCCTAAAGCGCACTTAAAAACAGTAAAAATTCACTCAAAAGCCTAACTTTGCAAAAAAAACAGCATACCGATGAAAACAACCGCTTTAAATGCTATACATCACGAATTAGGAGCTAAAATGGTTCCTTTTGCAGGTTTCGAAATGCCCGTTTCTTATGAGGGCGTAAATAGTGAACACGAAACGGTTAGAAAACACTTAGGTGTATTTGATGTATCCCACATGGGTGAATTTTTTGTTGAAGGACCTGAAGCATTAGATCTTATTCAATACATAAGCTCAAATGATGCCAGTAAAATGGTCGATGGCCAAGCACAGTATACGTGTATGCCCAACGAAAACGGCGGCATTGTAGACGATTTGATTATCTACCGCTTTCATTCTGAAAAATACTTGATGGTGGTTAATGCTTCGAATATTGAGAAAGATTTCAATTGGGTCATGTCTCATAATAAATTTGATGCAAAGGTTACCGATGCTTCTGATGAGTATAGTTTATTAGCTGTTCAAGGGCCAAAAGCCGTTGATGCTATGCAATCTTTAGTCGATTTTGACTTAAATGAAATTAAATTCTATCATTTTAAAGTGGCCAAATTCGCTGGATGCCCAGATGTTATTATTTCAGGAACTGGCTATACCGGTAGTGGTGGTTTTGAACTTTATTTCAAAAATGAAGAGGCTAAACAGATCTGGGAACAAGTACTCTTAGCTGGAAAAGATTTTGGCATTAAACCAATTGGTCTCGCGGCACGTGACACCTTGCGATTAGAGATGGGAATGTGTTTATATGGCAATGATATTGACGACACAACCTCTCCTATCGAAGCTAAATTAGGTTGGATTACCAAATTCACCAAAAACTTTGTAAATGCCGATGCTTTAAAGGCTGAAAAAGAAGCTGGTCCTAAACGTAAATTAATTGCCTTTGAACTTACTGAAAAAGGAATCCCACGTCAAGGTTATCCTATTTTAAATGAAGCTGGTGAAACCATTGGTACAGTCACATCTGGGACTATGTCTCCAAGTTTAAAAAAACCTATTGGAATGGGTTATGTGTTAACGCCTTATAGCAAATTAGAAACACCTATTCAGATTCAAATTCGTAAAAAAACAGTAGCTGGTGTGATTGTAAAACCACCATTTTATAAAAAATAAGGCATATTAAAGGTGGACAAAAAATATTGATTTTAGGGGTCAGTGGATTTCTTGGTAGTGAACTCTACCGAGAACTTCACCCCTACTTTGATGTTTATGGCACTTACCGAACGCCAGATGTAAACTACCTTAAAAACAAGAAGTTTTTTGAGTGGGATTTTGAGCTCGAAACCGTAAATGTTTTACTTTACGAACTTCAACCGGATCTCATTATTTCTTGCCTAAAAGGAAATTTTATAGGCCAAGTTCAAACTCACTTTG
>CBFHKB010000058.1:0-13662 GCA_965656295.1 Psychroflexus sp. | reverse complement strand
GGCTGTAATTGATACAAGTCTTTATCCTCAAAATGAAATCCATATGATTTAGGTTGAGATAAAATGGTCTTAAGAGCTACAATTCTAAATACATAACGCCGTGTTTCTTCGTTTAAAAGCAAGTCGAAATAGTTAGAGGTTTCTTGACGCTCAAGTTGGTTATCTATACCTGCCATACCTCTATTATAAGCTGCTGCAGCAAGACTCCAAGATCCAAACTTTTTTTTAGCTTCTTTTAAATATTGACAAGCTACGCGAGTTGATAATTCGATGTGATAGCGCTCATCTACATTACTATTAACCTCTAAACCATACTCTCTAGCAGTAGATTTCATGATTTGCCAAAAACCTGTTGCTCCGGCTGGTGATACAATTTGAGTTAATCCACTTTCAGCAACAGCTAAATATTTAAAATCATCTGGAACTCCTTCTTCTTTTAAAATAGGCTCGATAATAGGAAAGTATTTATGAGAGCGTTTGATGAGCAGTAAAGCGTTAGACTGCCAGTAAGTATTTACTAAAAGTTCACGATCAAAACGTTCATAGATATCAGGATCTTCAAGTGGAATTCGCTCACCAGCAAAATTTAGATTTTCGGGTGTTTCAAGTGCAAAAACATTATAATCGTCTTCAAAACTTTTTGTTTCTTTTGTTGTGGTTTTAGGGTCTGGTTCTGTATTTACAAAAGCTGATATACCTATAAAAAATAAACTTACAACAGCTAATAAACCAATATATTTTAAGACTCGATCTAAGGTATGGGAATGCTTCATTGTTTTAATTATTTATAAAGTTAGGTAAATTCTCGTTAAACCACCGGTAACGGTTCAGTATCATAATATGTGTGCCACCCGGTATTGTAATAGTGTCCTTAATATATTTAATGGGAAAAACACCATCATCATCACCATGAATATGCACAAACTTACTATAATCTTGGCTTTGTTTCCAATTTAAAATTGTTTTTATCGCCCAATCTAGATAATGCTTATCATTCATAGACATAAATTTTTTGTACAGCTGTATACGTTTTTTAACTTGACCTCCAAGCGGCAACTTATCCATTTGCTCTATATAATTAAATATGCCGGTAGGCAAAACCTTGTAAACACCTGTATCTCGTGCAATTTTCATTCGTGGCGGAAATTCATTTTCATGCTTAACGCTTGATATAAGGATGATTTGTTTAATCTTTATTAGTTTATTTATTTCTTGAACAATAATCCCTCCAAAAGAAACACCGATTAAAACAACATTCCCATGAGTAGGAATGGGTTCACTCATACGTTTTGCATAGGACGCTATAGATTCATTAGTCTCAGGAGATAACCAATCTAACCAATGTACGTCACATTTATCTTCAGGGAGTTGAATACGTTCAAATATGGTTGGTTTAGCTGCCATACCTGGCATCATAAACACCTGTAGTTTCATGGAAATTATTTAAGGTTTTAACAAGTACAAAGCTACAATTAAAAGTTTATGGATTATATTTATAAGGCCTAAAGAATCATGAAATCTTATGAAAGAAAACGACCTTAATTTTATTAATAATGAGTTTTTAAGACAGTTCGAACTTGAAACGCTTGAGGGTAAAATTTCAATCGAATATCAAGACCAAGGCCGCCAACTGTTCCTAACTAAACTCAACAATCCTGATCAAGTTAAATTAGAAGTGGTTGAGGCGTTTTTAGCTGAAGTCTTAGAGTCTTATAGAGACACTAGAATTAAGCTAATGCCTACATCAACTGAGATTGCTAAGTTTTTCAAAAAACACCGTCAAAAATACAAAGACCTTCTACCGCCAGGAATTAATATTTAGACCTCGACAGGAACGCTCATTAATTCAGCTTTAACTAAGCCATCTTCGGCAATTTCAGTTAACTTTACTTTTTGTATAGTATTCACTAAATAAGGATTCCACGGGTATTTAATTTTTACGTAATTTTCGGTAAATCCATGAATATAGCCTTCTTTATTTTCACCTTCAAATAAAACTTCTCGAATGCTTCCTAATTGTGATTCGTAGAAAGCACGTCGCTTTTTAGCTGATAAGCCTCGCAGCATTTTGCTGCGTTTTTTACGAACATGCTGAGGCACTACACCTTCCATGTTTGCCGCTAAGGTGTTGTCACGTTCAGAATAGGTAAATACATGAAGATAAGAGATGTCTAAATTGACTAGAAAATTGTAGGTTTCTAAAAATAATTCTTCTGTTTCGCCTGGAAACCCAACAATCACATCAACGCCAATACAAGCCTGTGGCATAGTCAATTTAATGCGCTGTACACGGTCTACATATAATTCACGCAAGTATCTTCGACGCATTAATTTTAACAGCGTATTGCTCCCACTTTGTAGCGGTATATGAAAATGCGGGACAAACGTACGGCTTTGAGCCACAAAGTCAATCGTTTCATTTTTTAGTAAATTAGGCTCTATCGATGATATTCTCAAGCGCTCAATACCCGTAACCTGATCTAAAGCTTTAACTAAATCTAAAAAAGTGTGCTCGTGCTTTTTGTTACCAAATTCGCCCTTCCCATAATCACCAATATTAACGCCCGTTAAAACAATTTCTTTAATATTTTGTTCAGAAATTTCTTTGGCGTTTTTAAGCACATTTTCTAGAGCATCTGAACGTGAAATTCCTCGTGCTAAAGGAATTGTACAATATGTACATTTATAGTCACAACCATCTTGTACTTTTAAAAAAGCACGCGTGCGATCGCCAATAGAATATGAGCCAACATAAAAATCGGCTTCGTCGATCTCGCAAGAATGGACGTGACCTACCTCATTTTTAGTTAAATCGTTAATATAGTCGGTAACTTTAAATTTTTCGGTGGCGCCTAGCACTAAATCTACACCATCAACTGCTGCTAGTTCTTCGGGTTTTAATTGCGCATAACAGCCAACCCCTATAATAAATGCATCAGTGTTAATTTTACGAGCTTGTTTCACAATAGATTTAAAGCGTTTATCAGCATTTTCAGTCACACTGCAGGTATTAATAACCACCACATCGGCCGGCTTATTAAAGTCGGTTTTTTGAAACCCTTTTTCTTCAAATTGACGAGCAATGGTCGAGGTTTCTGAAAAATTTAATTTACATCCTAAGGTGTAAAAGGCTACTTTTTGAGACATAGATGCTTTTGTTTCTTGTGATCAAAATTTAATATAAAAGCTTACATTTAAACCTTGATATTAACCGCAATAATTGTTTTGCAAATATACCAACTTAATCTTGTTTACTAAATTGAGAATAAATTTGTTTAGATGTCTAATTATAACACTCTTTTGCTGTGGTATTTTTAGTTGCCAAAAGCCTACACCTATACCGCATCACAGCGTTTTTAGATATAATGAACATGCCAACATCACATCTTTAGATCCTGCGTTTGCAAAAGATCAACGAAATATTTGGGCCTGCCACCAACTCTACAATACCTTGGTCAAGCAAGATGCACAACTCAACATTAAGGCTGATTTAGCTAAAAGCTGGACAATTTCAAATGAGGCTAAAACCTACACCTTTACCTTAAGGGACAGCGTTTTTTTTCATCCACATGCGGTTTTCGGAAAAGATTCTACACGGCAAGTGACTGCTGAAGACGTTGTTTACAGTTTAAAGCGTTTAACTTCAGCTGAAGTTGGCTCACCCGGCAGTTGGGTTTTAGATCAGTTAGAAGCTATTAAGGTGATCGATAATAAACGTGTTCAAATTCAGTTAAATCAATCCTTTCCTGCATTTCTAGGTGTGTTAAGCATGAAATATTGTGCTATAGTTCCAAAAGAAAGTCAACATTTAAATTTACGTAAAACGCCAATAGGAACGGGACCATTTTACCTTAAAGCTTGGCTAGAAAATGAGAAAATGGTGTTGAGAAAACATAAACGGTATTTTGAAACCGATAGCCTTGGGCAAAGCCTTCCTTATTTAGAAGCAGTAGCTATAACGTTTTTACCTGATAAACAAAGTGAATTTATGGCTTTTATTCAAGGTGAATTAGACTTTTTAAATGCATTAGACCCCAGTTATAAAGACGAATTATTAAATACAACGGGGGAATTACAAGATCAATACAGCGACCAAATTAACTTAGAAAAATCGCCTTACCTCAACACGGAATATATTGGTATTAATATGGAAAGTAATCAGGCAGGCTTACAAAACAAGTGGTTCAGGCAGGCTTTAAATGTAGGTTTTGATCGACAAAAAATGATTAAATATTTGAGAAACGGCATTGGCACTCCAGCCACCAACGGGTTTATCCCTAAAGGTTTGCCTGGCTACTTAGAAGAACCTATTTATACCTTTGATAAAAAATTAGCCCTCTCCTACCTCAAGCGTTATAAAAACGAAACGGGCTTGGCTATCCCTGAATTAAAAATTACCACCAATGCCAATTACCTGGATTTAGTAGAATTTATTCAAAAATCCTATGAACAAATAGGAATCGCTACGGCAATAGAAGTATTACCGCCATCTACCATTAGACAACAACGCTCTGCAGGCCAATTAGATTTATTTAGAGCAAGCTGGATTGCCGACTATCCAGACGCTGAAAATTATTTAGGTCTATTTTATTCACCTAAAAAAGCGCCTAACGGACCTAATTACACGCGATATGAAAACGCTAAGTTTGATAGCTTATACGTGGCTTCTCAACGCATAACTAAGGATAGTTTGAGGCAAGTATATTACAAGCAAATGAATAAACTCGTTTCTCAACATGCACCGGTTATACCGCTTTATTACGATCAAGTAACACGATTTTATCACAAAAACGTCAAAGGGTTAAAAATGAATCCCGTAAATTTGCTAGACCTGAAAACTGTTTATAAAACCAAGTAATATGGAGTACATTATCGTTGGAATTACCGCAATTATTTGCCTGATTATTGGCTTGTTCATTGGGAAAAAGCTCGGTGCATCAACAACAAAAGATAGTTTTAAAACGGTTGAAAATGAAAATATTCAGCTTAAACAAAGTCTTGATAACTTACAACAACAAGCCGAAGAACTTAAACAAGATCGGGCCTTAAAATCACAAGAATTTAAGCAAGAACTGCAAGATATAGCAAAAGCTAAAAGTCATGTTGAAATTGAATTAGCTGAACGGGATACAGAATTAAAAAACATGCGTGAAAAATTAAGTGATCAAAAAGCTGAAGTCGAAAGCTTGCAAGAAAAATTCACCGCTAATTTTGAAAATTTAGCTAATAAAATTTTAGACCAAAAATCTGAAAAATTCACCAGCTTAAACAAACAAAATATCGAACAAATTCTATCCCCTTTAAAAGACAAAATTAAATCCTTTGAAGACAAGGTTGATAAAAATAATACCGATTTCCTCAGAACCCATTCAGAATTAGGTCAAAAACTAAGAGATCTTAACGACTTAAATTCTAAAATTAGTGAAGAAGCTCAAAACTTAACCAACGCACTCAAAGGCGAAACTAAAACTCAAGGTAATTGGGGCGAAATGATTTTGGAACGCGTTTTAGAGAAATCCGGTTTAACTAAAGGACGTGAGTACGATGTTCAACAAAGTTTTGAAGACGAAGATGGGAAACGACTTATGCCCGATGTGGTCATCAACTTACCTAACCAAAAGCAAATGATTATTGACTCTAAAGTTTCTTTAATCGCTTATGAGCGTTATGTAAATGAAGAAGATACTACGCTTAAAAAACAGCATTTGAAAGAGCATTTAAAATCTTTAAAGACACACATTAAGCAGTTAAGTGAGAAAAAATATGAAGAATTAGGCTACCAAAAATCACCAGACTTTGTCCTTATGTTTATTCCAATAGAACCCGCCTTATTTTTAGCACAAAACGAAGACCAGAGTTTCTTTTACTCGGCATTTGACCATAACATATTACTGGTAAGCCCAACTACATTACTATCTACCTTAAGAACGGTTGATACCATCTGGAAAAATGAAAAACAACAGCAAAACGCTAACGAGATTGCTAAGCATGCGGGTAATTTATACGATAAATTTGCTAACTTACTTAAAGAACTTGAAACCATCGGCAAACGCTTAAGCTCTACAGATATAGCTTATAAAGATGCGATGCTAAAACTTACCGGGAAACAAAACCTGATTAAAGACATCGAAAAACTAAAACACCTTGGCGTTAGAACTTCAAAAGATATTAGTCCAAAATGGATTAATAAAGCGAATGAAAACTCCCTCTTAGATCATGAATAAAACACACAAACACGCATCGGAAAGCGAAGTGATTTTGTCGCAACTCATGCTGCCATCTCACTCTAACTTTAATGGTAAAATTCATGGTGGTTTTATTTTATCGCTTTTAGACCAAATTGCATTTGCTTGCGCTTCTAAACATTCAGAAAATTACTGCGTAACAGCTAGTGTAGATCGTGTAGACTTTCTAAATCCTGTTGAAGTTGGCGAATTACTCACCTTAAAATCTTCTGTTAATTACGTAGGTAGAACTTCTATGGTCGTTGGGGTAAGAGTAGAATCACAACACATACAAACCGGAGATAAAAAACACTGCAACTCTTCCTACTTTACAATGGTTGCTAAAAATGAGAATGGACAATCAACCAAAGTGCCTGGCTTAATTTTAAAAACTGAAAATGACATTAGACGTTTTATTAAGAATATAAAACGTCGCGAGTTAAGACATCAACACGATCAAACCTTTTCAGACTTTAAATTGGACCTTAACGAACACCTCCAACTACTAGAACATCACAATGCTAAAGTAGATCTATCTTAATTTTAATTTAAATTAAATTAAAATTAATAGCTGATAAAATGATAAAAAAACTAAAATTAATCAACATTAATTCAATTTAATCTAGCATTAAAGTGAAAAAAATCAGTTAATATTAACCTACCAAACAAAAACACCCCTTTCATTTACAATACACAATAAGCCAAATCTACAATATTATGTATTTTTACCCCTAAAATTTTAGGGTTTTGAAGAAAATAGAAGCAATTATTCGGAAATCTCGATTCAATAAAGTTAAAGAAGCTTTACATCAAATTGAAGTCAACTTCTTTAGCTACTGGGACGTAACTGGAGTTGGAAACGAAAAGCAAGGCCATGTATACCGTGGTATTTCTTATTCGACATCAGACATTCAAAGACGTTATCTAATTATTGTAGTTTCAGATCATTTTGTTGACAAGGTTGTTAAAACTCTAATTAAGCATGCCAAAACGGGAGAAGTTGGTGATGGTAAACTATTTATCTCAACTCTAGACGAATGTATTAGAATAAGAACTGAAGAAAAAGGAACAAAAGCTATTAACTAAATACTATGGAAGAACAATTACTTACAATTAATAATGTATGGATGATGGTCAGTATTGCTCTTGTATTTATTATGCATTTGGGCTTTTCACTTTTAGAAATCGGATTAACTCGTCAAAAAAACACCATTAATATTTTATTTAAAAATATGTTTATTGTTTGCTCCGGTTTACTGCTCTATTATCTCATTGGGTTTAATATTATGTATCCTGGTACATTCAATGGCTTTTTCGCGCTCCGTGAGATAGGATTAAGTATCCCTGAGAATGGACTAACGTCAGACTACGCCAACTCGGGCTACACGTTTTGGACTGATTTTTTATTCCAAGGTATGTTTGCAGCTACAGCCGCAACCATTGTTTCTGGAACTGTCGCAGAACGCATTAAAATTTCAGCTTTTATTATTTTCTCTTCAATATACGTGGGTTTAATTTATCCTTTAATTGGCTCTTGGCTTTGGGGTGGAGGATTTTTAGCCAATTTAAAATTTCATGATTTTGCTGGCTCAACCATTGTACACTCTGTAGGCGGCTGGGCAGCATTAATTGTAGTTATTTTCTTAGGTCCAAGAATCGGAAAATTTAAAAGCAACCGGATTTTTGCGATCAAGGGTCACAATATTCCATTAGCCACAACTGGAGTATTCTTACTTTGGTTTGGATGGTTTGGTTTTAACGGTGGTTCTGTATTATCAGCAAGCCCAGGTCAAACGTCGTTAGTGTTAGTTAGTACAAGTCTAGCAGCTGCGGCTGGAGGCATTAGTGCTGTTCTTTGGAGCACAATTATATTTAAAAATTTTGATGTAACTATGTTTATGAATGGTATTTTAGGAGGCCTTGTTGGTATAACTGCTGGCGCTAACTTAATGTCACCTACTGAAGCCATCTTTATTGGATTCGTTTCTGGTTTATTAGTAGTTATTGCAGTACACATACTGGATCAAGTAAGGATAGATGACCCTGTAGGAGCTATACCTGTTCACTTAATCTGTGGAATTTGGGGTACACTGGCAGTTGGTATGTTGGGAGATTTAGCAGGCTTCCACCAATTAGGAATTCAAGCCTTATCTGTCTCTATTATTGGTTTAGTTTGCTGCACTTCGACTGCTTTAATTATTTGGCCAATTAAAAAATTTATTGGTATACGAGTGAGCGCAAAGCATGAAATCGAAGGGCTTGACATTAATGAGCACGGCATGGATGCTTATGCAGATTTTGGTCTTAATCAGCACTAAAACGGGTTACCGTTTTTTCAAGTTAGATTCCCAATGCTCATATAAATCAATATAATCTATAGCCGCGTTAGGAGCTTGAGATTCTAAATCTCCCTTAGAAAAACTTTGAACTAAAATCGACTCTATATAAAAGTCTTCTTTCACCTCATAAGGCCTATAGGTTTCTTTTAATGAAATATTAAATAAACTTGCGGTCGTGTTGTACCAAAAAGCTCGCCAACCAGATTTAAGGTCTTTGACTAAATCGAAGGTTGTTATTCCTGTTTGGCGATGCATTAACTTAACTAAAATTTGACCTTCAGTCTTGGTTAATTTTTTCAATTCTTCTGTGAACTTATCTTCTATATAATCTTGAATAAGTTTAGTATATTTTCGGCGCTTGCGTTTCGATTCTATTAGCTCTAAACGCTTATTCAAACTGTCTAAACGCTGTGAGGCCAGGACCGCATAAGGCCAAACCCGCTTAAGTTTTCGCTTTAAAATAAGGTATTGCCGAATATCAGACCGGTTTGCTAGCTTTAACTTGGGGTAAATAATCACCTCATCCAGTTCTATGGATGACACTGGCTGTTGATTGCTTTCGCCAAGAACATAAAATTTTTTTGATTTTTGAGCAGTTTTAGTGGTGTCCTGAGCAAAAATTAAAACAGAACAACAACACAAAAAAAATGTAATACTTAGTTTCATATGCAAAACTGCAACCAATTGTGTGCCAAAATTAAGATATTGTAAGCTATTTTATCTTTATTTCTTTTCTAAATTCGCAAAACTTCAAAATACAAATTATATGACAAATACATCTTTAGAATTTCTCGAAAAATACTTAAACAATGCTTCTCCAACCGGCTATGAAGCTGAAGGCCAAAAACTCTGGATGGATTACCTGAGACCTTATGTTGATGAATTTATTACTGACAACTACGGTACTGCAGTTGGCGTAATTAATCCTGATGCCGAATTTAAAGTAGTAATTGAAGGCCATGCTGATGAAATTTCATGGTATGTTAATTACATCACCGATGACGGCTTGATTTATGTGATTAGAAACGGAGGTAGCGACCACCAAATTGCCACTTCAAAGCGCGTAAATATTCACACCAAAAATGGTATTGTTAAAGGTGTGTTTGGCTGGCCTGCTATTCACACACGTAATAAAGGAAATGAACAAGCTCCAAAATTAGAAAATATATGCATTGATGTAGGTTGCACAACTAAAGCTGAAGTAGAAGAACTTGGAGTTCATGTAGGCTGCGTCATCACTTATCCAGATGAATTTTTTGTGCTCAACAAGGACAAGTTTGTTTGTCGTGCATTAGACAACCGTATGGGCGGATTTATGATTGCTGAAGTCGCTAAAATGCTTAAAGAAAATAATATTAAACTAGACTTTGGACTTTATATTACTAACTCGGTTCAGGAAGAAGTTGGTTTACGTGGTGCCGAAATGATTACACAGCGCATTAAGCCAGATGTAGCTATTGTAACCGATGTTTGCCATGACACCACAACGCCAATGATTGATAAGAAAAAAGAAGGTTTGACCAAAATAGGTGATGGACCAGTGATTAGTTATGCGCCAGCCATCCAAAATAATTTAAGAGAGTTAATTATCAATACAGCGCAAGAGCACGAAATCCCGTTTCAACGTTTAGCTGCAAGTCGCGTAACAGGAACCGACACCGATGCTTTTGCTTACAGTAATGGTGGTGTTGCCTCAGCGTTGATTTCTTTACCCCTACGTTACATGCACACCACTGTAGAGATGGTGCATAAAGATGATGTTGAACATGTAATCAAATTAATTTACAACAGTCTACTAAAGCTAAAAAACAATCACAATTTTAGTTATTTCAGGGACTAACTTTATTTAAAAAAAAGAAGCCGTTAAAAACGGCTTCTTTTTTTTATAAGTAATGTTCTAAGTTTTGACGTATCCGGTCTTCAATTCCTGATATGTCGGCTTTAACAAATGTTTTTCCTGTAATTTTCTCGTATAGCTCAATATAACGTTCGCTTACTGTATTAACAAATGCAGTAGTCATTTCAGGTATAGCTTGACCTTCTTGACCTTGAAAGCCTTGTTCAATTAACCATTCACGCACAAACTCTTTAGAAAGTTGCTTTTGCCGCAAGCCCTTCTCTTGAAGTTCGTGATAAGAATCAGCATAAAAATAACGTGAAGAATCTGGCGTATGAATTTCATCGATTACTACAATTTCACCTTGAGCTGTTTTTCCAAATTCGTATTTTGTATCGACCAATATTAAGTTTTGTTTCTGAGCAATTTCAGTACCCAGTTTAAACAACTTCAAACTATAATCTTCCAATACTGCATAATCGGAAGGACTTACGATTTCTTTAGAAAGAATTGCCTCTTTAGAAATATCTTCGTCATGGTGACCTTGATCAGCTTTGGTTGTTGGAGTAATAATAGGTTGCGGAAGTTGATCATTTTCGGCTAAACCTTCAGGAAGAGTAACACCGCAAATCTCACGTTTTCCTAATTTATATTCTCGCCAAGCATGGCCAGCTAAATAAGCTCTCACAACCATTTCAACTTTAAAGGGTATACATTGGTGACCAACCGCAACATTAGGATCTGGCGAATCTATAAGCCAATTGGGAACAACATGCTCTGTAGCTTTGAGCATATCAAAAGCGATTTGATTGAGTATTTGCCCCTTAAACGGGATCCCTTTGGGCAAAACTACATCAAACGCACTTAAACGGTCTGTAGCTACCATAATAAGCTGATGATTGTTCAGGGTATAAACCTCCCGGACTTTGCCTTTGTAATAATTGGTTTGACCGTTAAAATTAAAGTTGGTTTTTAAAAGAGTTGAGCTCATGGTAGTAGCGTATTTATTCTTGGTTTTCTATAGATTTATAAGCAGATATTACTTTTTTAACTAAATGATGTCTAATTACATCTTTATCATCTAGGTACAACATCCCAATACCTTTCACATTTTTAAGTACTAATAAGGCTTCTTTTAATCCAGAAACGGTGCGCCGCGGTAAATCTACTTGGCCTGGATCTCCCGTAATCATAAACTTCGCATTCTTTCCCATTCGGGTTAAAAACATTTTCATTTGAGCATGCGTAGTATTTTGAGCTTCGTCTAAAATCACAAAGGCATTGTCTAATGTTCGGCCACGCATAAATGCCATAGGGGCAATTTGTATGGTTCCTTTTTCAATAAAGCTATCTAATTTTTCGGGCGGAATCATATCACGTAACGCATCATAAAGCGGCTGCATGTAAGGGTCTAATTTTTCTTTAAGATCACCAGGTAAAAAGCCTAGATTTTCACCAGCTTCAACCGCAGGCCGGGTTAATATAATTCGTCTAACCTCTTTGTTTTTTAAAGCCCTAACTGCCAGCGCAACGCCTGTATAGGTTTTACCTGTTCCTGCTGGACCAATAGCAAATACCATATCGTTTTTCCGGGTAAGTTCAACTAGTTTACGCTGATTAGGAGTCTGTGGTTTAATGGTTCGGCCTCCAACGCCATGTACTAAAGTATCGCCTGCTTGTTTAGAGGTTTGATAGTCTGATTTCGAATCGCTGGTTAAAATACGCTCGATACTATTTTCATCTATCGTGTTGTATTTGATAAAATAATCGGTGAGCATTTGAAGTCGTCTTTCGAATTCTTCAAGCATTTCTGCATCACCATAAGCTTTAATAAGTCCGCCTCGTGCCACTAACTTCAACTTAGGGAAATACTTACGAATAAGTTGAAAATTCTTGTTTTGGTCTCCAAAAAATGCTTTAGGATTAATTTCTGAAAGTTCTAAAATTAGTTCATTCAATAGACTTCTTGTTTGTGTATTAATACTTAATTTAGCAAAGCAAATTTAACGAAAAAAATTAGCCTTACCTCAGGTTATAGATTAACAATTAATTAAATGCCGATATTAACCCTTACAACCGATTTTGGCTTAAAAGATCACTCAGTAGGCGCTGTAAAAGGTGCTTTATACAAGGAGTTAAATGAGGTAACTATTGTTGATATCACCCATTTAATTTCACCTTTTCACATCACCGAGGCGGCCTACGTCATTAAAAATGCTTATAACAATTTCCCTAAAGGAAGTATTCATATTATTGGGGTTGACTCTGAACTTACGCCCGAAAACAAACATATTGCTATGGCATTAAATGGGCACTATTTTATTGCAGCTAACAATGGCTTGTTATCTCTAGTTGCTTCAGAAATTAATCCTGAAGAAATTGTAGAGATCAATATTCATGACCGTGTAGATACTAATTTTACGGTTTTAGATATTTTTATTAAAGTAGCAGCACATATCGCTCGTGGCGGTAATCTTAGCGTCATTGGTAAAAAATTAGATCACATTAAGCAAATTAGGCATATTGAGCCTTCAATTAATAATGATCAAAACCAATTAATAGGTCATGTAATCTATATTGATAATTTTGGGAACGTAGTTACTAATATTAAACGCGAATTATTTCAGCAAATAGCCAAAGGACGAAAATTTAGCATCAAGGCAAGGTCACATGAATTTAAGAAAATTTACGAGAGCTATAGTGATGCTATTAACTTTGATATACCAAAAGATAAGCGGGAAGAAGATGGTAAAAAATTAGCCTTATTTAACTCGTCTTCTTATCTCGAATTAGCCATTTACAAAAGTAACCCTAAAACAGTAGGTGGCGCCTCAAGCCTTTTTGGGTTGAAAGATCTAGATACCATTACTATTAAATTTGAATAATGATAATTAGAATTGTAAAAATGACATTTAAACCAGAGTGTGTTGAAGATTTTTTAGGTCTTTTTGAACGCTCTAAATCCAAAATCCGACACCAAGAAGGTTGCCAATATTTAAGTTTGTTAAATGACAAAAATAATACGTCAATATTTTTTACCTACAGTTATTGGGAAGATGAAGATGCATTAAATGCCTACCGAAACTCTGAAACATTTGGTGAGATTTGGCCTAAAACAAAGGTTTTATTTGCGCGTAATGCCGAAGCTTGGACGGTGAGCCAATTACAGGAATTGAAATAGAACATATGATCGCTATTTTAAAAAAAGAATTTAATTTATTTTTTAGTTCAACCTTGGGCTATCTTATTATTGTCTTATTTC
>CBFHKB010000057.1:0-13679 GCA_965656295.1 Psychroflexus sp. | reverse complement strand
TTTTGTTAGTAATCCTGGGATTTTAGTCTTAGATGAAGCGACATCGTCCATAGACTCGTATAGCGAACAACTAATTCAAGATGCTACCGAAAAAATCACAAAAGGTCGAACTTCCATAATCATTGCTCACCGTTTAGCTACTATAAAAACCGCTGATAAAATTATTGTGATGGATCAAGGTGAAATAAAAGAAGTAGGGACACACAAAGGTTTATTAAAAAGTGACGGCTATTACAAACGGCTATATGAGGCTCAATTTGAAAAAGAAGTAAGTATATAGTTCAATTAACTTAAGTCTTGTTTTATTTTCTTGGACAAATCGTCAAAACTCTCATAAATAGAAAATTCGCCATTTTTTAAATAGGAAACTTGGCCATTTTCTTCACTCACCACGACAGCCAATGCATCTGTTTTTTCGGTAATTCCAACAGCAGCTCTATGCCTTAAACCAAATCTTAGTGGAATTTCACGACTATTTGAAACTGGTAAAATTACGCGAGTAGCCGTGATTTTATCACCTTCAACAATTATAGCCCCGTCATGAAGAGTCGAATTTTTAAAGAATATCGACTGTATAATAGGTTTATTAATCACAATATCCATTTGATCGCCAGAATCTTTTACAAAATCTAATTTTGTATTACGCTGAAAGACAATCAATGCACCAGTTCGTTTTTTAGATAAGTCTTTTAAAGCTTTAATAACTTCATTGATGTAAGACGAATTACTTTGATTTTCATTAAAACTAAAAGATTTCAGAAACAAACTTCTACTGGTAATATTTGTAGAGCCTAGCATTAACAAGAATTTCCTGATTTCCTGCTGAAACACGACAACTAAAGCAATCATTCCAACACCAATAAATTCTCCTAAAACACTGCTAAGCATTTCCATATTAAGCAACTGTGTTAATTTACCTAACAGGTAAATAATCACAATTCCTATAAAAATATTAATAGCAGCCGAACCACGAACAAGTTTATATAAATAATACAGCATGATAGCTACTAGAACAATGTCAAGTATATCTAAAATTCCTATTTCTAAAAAGTCAAATTTCATGCGAACTGTTCCAAGGTTTCATACAATTTAATAGTTTCACAGGCTTCTTTTACATCGTGAACTCTTAAAATATGCGCACCATTTTGCAAGGCTAACATATTTAAGGCCGTAGTACCGTTTAAGGCTTGTTTAGCGGTTATATCTAAGGTTTTATAAATCATCGATTTTCGTGATAAGCCAATTAAAATAGGTAAATCATGAAAATGCAACAGTTTAGATTTTTGTAAAATTTCAAAATTATGAGATATGGTCTTCGCAAAACCAAAACCCGGATCTAATATAATATCGTTAATTCCAGCTGCCTGAGCTTGGGCAATAGCCTTAGAAAAATAAGACTGAATTTCCAATAAAACATCATCGTAATGTGCTAAAGATTTCATGGTTTGAGGTGTTCCTTTCATGTGCATTAAAACATAAGGTGCCTTAAATCTGGCTACCACATTGTACATGTTCTTATCTAAATGACCACCCGAAATATCATTAATCATCGCAGCACCTTCATTTAATGCTGTTTTGGCAACTTCGCTTCTAAACGTGTCTATCGAATAAAGGGTATTGGGAAAAGCTTCAACTAAACGCTGTAAAACAGGGATTAATCGGTTTAATTCTTCTTGCAAAGATATGTCATTTGCTCCAGGCCGCGAACTGTAGGCTCCTAAATCTATAAAGCTTGCACCTTCGTCAAGCATGGTTTCGACCTGACTTAAAAGTTTGGACTCATTGTCATAAAAACCACCATCGTAAAATGAATCTGGGGTAAGATTTAAAATCCCCATAACCTTCGGCTTGTTTAAATCGATGAGTTGCCCTTTGCAATTAATTGAAGTCATTACTGCTTAGTTTCTTCTATAGCTGTTTGAACAAGTGTTTTACTAGCCACGAATCCCACATCTAATTGTGTTGAAGTGGTTGGAGAAGCGAGATAAACTACATCAGCATTTGTAATTAGTTGTTGTAAAGCGTCTAGCTCTTTTGGTTTAAATTGATGGGTATTTATAACCAAAGTAAGTTCATTTTGATAAGAAAAATCTAACAAAGCTTTTGTTTGTTGAAGTCTATTACTTACTTGCTCGACTAATTCAATACCTTCACCGACTCTATTTATAGAAGCCTGAGGAAAATCGTTTTGAAGTGATTTAGCTAAAGTATCCATTTGGTCACCGATAAAAGCACCCGTTACTCCACCAATACTTTGGTTTGAAATATAATCTAAGGTAGATAAGTTAGCTTCTATGACAAACCCCTTATTCTGTGGTGTTTTGGTTGAGTTTTCTTTCGGGTTAGTTGACTTAACAACTGCTTTGGTGGTATCGCAACTTACCATCAGTAAACTAGCAAATAATATAAAAAGGTATTTTGTTTTCATAGCGATTTGTATCGTATTCAAATATACAGATAAGCGCCAGATTTTATCTTATAAACACTAATAATTTACAAGCTTTAAAATGGCTTCTTTTAATTTAGATTTTCCTAAAAATTGTTCCTCTAGGGCTGCCGCAAACGGAACTGGTGTGGGTAAACTTGCCACAATCTTAATAGGACCATCCAAATGTTCAAAGCATTGATCTGCAACCAATGCCGAAATATCTGAACCTACACCACCAAAACTAGTATCTTCTTGAACGATTAAGAGTTTTCCTGTTTTTTTAACCGTAGAAGTGATAGCCGCTTCATCTAGAGGGGCTAAACATCTTAAATCAATCACATCGGCATTAATATCGTTTAAATCGGCCAGTGTTTCTAAAACCCAATGCACAGCAGCACCAAAGCAAACAATACTGAGTTGGTTTCCCTCTTGAAGTCGTTTAGCTTTTCCTAATTCAGCAGTCGTGTAAGCTGTAGACACCTCACCACGAATACTTCTATATAAGGCCTTATGTTCAAAGAATAATACTGGGTTAGGGTCTTCTATCGCAGCCGCCAGTAAAGCCTTAGCATCTTCAGGAAATGCAGGATAAACTACTTTTAAGCCTGGTGTTTTGGTAAACCAAGCTTCATTGGTTTGACTATGAAATGGTCCTGCTCCAACACCAGCACCACAAGGCATACGCACCACAACATCTGCATGTTGGTTCCATCTATAATGCACTTTGGCTAAATAATTAACAATAGGATTAAAACCAGAGCTAACAAAATCTGCAAATTGCATTTCTACAACGGCTTTCATTCCGTTTATCGATAAACCCATGGCGGCAGATACAATGGCAGATTCACAAATAGGCGTGTTACGAACACGATCTTTACCAAACTCATCTACAAAGCCTTCTGTTGTTTTAAAGACACCACCATATTCAGCTACATCTTGACCCATGATCACCAGATGATCAAATTTTCGCATACTTTGTTCAAGGCCAAGTTTAATTGCATCAACAAAACGCAAGTGTTCGGTAGCTTCAATTGCTGCACTGGGCTCTAAACTAAAATCTTTATAAACATCAGCTAATTCGTTTGAAATACTTGATTCTATAGCTGGTGCTTTAAACGCACGATCTAAATGTTCAGTAATTTCTTTAATAATTTCAGCGGTAAAGTTTTGCTTCTGCTTAGGGCTTAAATAACCGGCTTCTATAAGAGCTGCTTCGTAATTATCAATAGGATCTTTAGCTTTCCAATACGCCATTAAATCGTCTGGAACATATTTTGTACCGCTTGCCTCTTCGTGTCCGCGGCGTCTAAATGTTTTAAATTCGATTAAAACTGGCTTAGGGTTTTTGCGCATATCTTGAGTAATACCAAGCAATTTAGTGTAAACCTCTACAATATTATTACCATCTATAATATGAGATTCCATCCCATAGGCTTGACCGCGATCGGCAATATGATCACATCTAAACTGCTCACTAGTTGGTGTTGATAAGCCATAGCCATTATTTTCTACACAAAATAAGACCGGCAAATCCCAAACTGATGCCACATTAAGTGCTTCATGAAAGTCGCCTTCGCTTGTACCACCTTCACCTGTGAACACAGCAGTTATTTTAGATTCCTTTTTAAGCTTATGAGCTAGGGCAATACCGTCGGCAACTCCCAATTGTGGTCCTAAGTGAGAAATCATACCTACAATGTGATATTCTTGGGTTCCGAAATGGAAACTACGATCGCGACCTTTTGTAAACCCATTAGCTTTACCTTGCCATTGCTCAAATAAGCGATACAACGGAATTTTACGCTCTGTAAAAACTCCTAGATTACGATGCATAGGTAAAATATATTCATCTGTATCTAATACTTGTGTTACACCAACGGCTATAGCTTCTTGACCAATCCCACTAAACCACTTAGAAATTTTACCTTGACGAAGTAAAGTGAGCATTTTTGTTTCGATGAGCCTTGGTTTTAATAAAGCTTTATAAAGCTCAACGGCCTTTTCTCTTGACAGCGAATTAAGCTGATAATTCATAAATACATAATTTGTTAAACCAAAAGTAATTTAATTTATAAGTTTTTTAAAGAAACTTGACTACTAATGTAAATTCAATATCAAATCTCAGATCAGGCGTTAGCTTGCTAATAATTCATTAAATTTGTGTTTTGAAATTTTAAAGTATGTCTATGACCAATATACCTAGTGTGGATTTAGCTGATTTTTTATCTGAAGATCCAAAACGAAAAGCAAAATTTGTTAATGAAATAGGAACAGCCTATGAAGATATTGGGTTTGTAGCTCTTAAAAACCACTTTTTAGATGAAGACCTAGTTGCTAGTTTATATCAAGAAGTTAAAGCGTTTTTTGACCTACCTGAAGTTACAAAGAAAAAATATGAGCGTGAAGATATTGGAGGTCAACGTGGTTATGTTTCGTTTGGAAAAGAACATGCTAAAGGACAAAAAAAAGGTGATTTAAAAGAGTTTTGGCATTTTGGACAAGAACCTGATGAAAATGCTAATTTAACTGAAGAATATCCAGATAATATTAAAGTAAAAGAGCTTGAAGATTTTAATCAAGTAGGCATGAAAGCCTACAAAATGCTTGAGAAAACAGGAATTTATGTCTTAAGAGCCCTAGCATTACACATTGGCATAAAAGAAACCTATTTTGATCATTGGGCAAGTAACGGTAATTCAATTTTAAGACCTATTCACTACCCGCCAATAACCGAAGAGCCGCAAGGTGCTGTTAGAGCAGGTGCACACGGCGACATTAATTTGATTACCTTACTCATGGGAGCATCAACAGGTGGTTTGCAAGTCCAACGTAAAGATGGTGAATGGATTGATGCTATTCCTAATGAAGACGAACTCGTAATCAATGTAGGCGATATGTTAGAACGCCACACTAATAACAAGCTTAGATCAACAATTCATCGAGTGATTAACCCACCAAAGGAAGAATGGGACAAACCTCGGTACTCTATACCATTTTTCATGCATCCAAGAAGTGAAATGAAATTGGATTGTTTAGAAGAATGTATTTCAGAAGAGCAACCAAAACAATATGAAGACATTACTGCTGGAGACTTTCTACACCAACGTTTAATTGAAATCGGACTGATAAAGCCTGAAAAATAATGGACTTAAAAGACCAGTTAAAGAATTTATTTCCTGATCATGAACCAGAAAATCAGGTCGAAGCTTTGGAAAACAAAGGCTCCGAGGAACTTGACATTTGGTTACAAGAAGAAGCTTTATTATGTAAATTCGAAAAGCGAAAAGGTAAAGTTAATACGATTATTGAAGGTTACCATGGCGCTAAAAATGACTTTAAAAACCTCACTAAGTTACTTCAAAAAGAATGTGGCGTTGGTGGAAGTTTCAAACATGACATTATTATAATCCAAGGCGATTTTAGAGATAAAATTATGCAAATTCTCAATGAAATTGGCTTTAAAACAAAGCGCGTAGGCGGATAAACTAAATTTTCTATGATTGTAAAAGATGCTAATGGCAACACTTTGGAAGAAGGTGACGCTGTAACTTTGATAAAAGATTTAAAAGTTAAAGGTACTTCAACTACTCTAAAAAGAGGCACTAGTTTTAAAAATATTCAATTGACAAATAATTTAACTGAAATAGAATGTCGAAATAAAAAAATAAAAAATTTAATCCTCAAAACTCAATTTGTAAAAAAAGCTTAGTTTATGGCTATAAAAAATTCAGAATTAATTTTAAATCCAGATGGTAGTATTTACCATCTTAATTTAAAGCCTGAGCATATTGCCGATACCATTATTACCGTTGGTGATCAGGATCGCGTAGAGAAAGTGACCGCACATTTTGACGACATTATATTTGAAACTCAAAAACGTGAGTTTAAAACCCAAACAGGATATTATAAGGGTAAAAAACTTACTGTTATTTCAACCGGTATCGGAATAGACAATATAGATATTGTGATTAATGAGCTTGACGCTTTAGCGAATATTGACCTGAATACACGTGAGGTTAAACCAAAACACCATAAATTAAATTTTTTAAGAATTGGGACTTCAGGCGGTATTCAACCTGGCATTGGCTTAGATAAGTTTGTGATGGGAAAAGCCGGTGTAGGATTTGACGGTTTATTGCATTATTACAAAAATGAAGTGATCAATACTGAAGCAACCAAAGCACTTAACAAGCATTTATCTATTTCTGCTAAAAAACCCGAACCCTATATTGTAGACTGCGACACTCAATTAGCTGCGATATTTGAACATGAACCTCAAGTAATTTCTGGCTACACGGGGACTAATTTAGGCTTTTATGGCCCACAAGGCAGGTGCTTACGTTTAGAACTCGAAGATGCTGATTTTATTGATCAACTTGTAAGTTTTAGATTTGGAAAAGATCAAATCACCAATCTTGAAATGGAAACTAGCGCCATTTACAGCATGGCAAAAATGCTAGGGCACGGCGCTTTGTCTTTAAATGCAATCATTGCCAATCGTGCTAATGGAGAGTTTAGTCAAGACCCTAAACACGCCGTCAAACAGCTGATAAAATTTACCTTAGACCAGCTTGCTAAATCTTAGTAATTGATTTTAAATAATTTTGATAAGCTTTTTCTCTTTCTTTAAAGTTGTAAAAAGCCATGACAAAACCAACCCCTAAACTTACTGCGGAAAATAAAAAAAGCTTGGCCACAAAAACGTGAGTAAGTTTAATACTAAATGAGATTAATTGATAAGTAAAGAAACATAAGACTAAAATTAAAGCGTTTAAAATGCTCTTTTTGAATAAAAATGCAGATCTGTTTTTACGAACTATTTTCCAGTGTTTATACTGTTTCTCTAGTTTAACTCTATAGTCTGTATTTGGTGGTGAAAAAAACATATGTTATATGATAAACTTTAGAATTGGTGGTGTTCCAGAACATTTCAATTTTCCGTGGATTTATGGTCTCAAACACAAAACCATAGGATCACAAAATTATGCCATAAATTTTAGTTTTCAAAATGGTGGTACTGGCGAAATGGTTGAACGTCTTGAGAATCAAGACCTAGACTTAGCCATTATGCTTACTGAAGGGGCTATTTACAGCATCAATAAAGGAAGTAACTTTAAAATACTTCAAGAGTATGTTGAAACGCCATTACTTTGGGGCATTCACGTCGATGCAAACTCAAACTACAAGACTATTGATGATCTAGAAGGAACAACAACGGCAATAAGCCGTTATGGCTCTGGCTCTCACCTAATGGCAGCAGTTAATGCACATCAACGTAATTGGAATCTCGATCAACTTAAGTTTAAAGTATGTGATCATATTAATGGCGCTGTAAAAAGTTTAAAAGATCAAACCTCAGATTATATTATGTGGGAACGTTTTACCACTAAACCATTAGTTGACCAAGGTTTGTTAAGGCACTTGGGGGACTGTCCAACTCCTTGGCCTTGTTTTGTGTTGGTTTGCCGAGAAGAGATCTATGATACGCACAAAGCAAAAATTGAAGAAATTCAACATCAACTTAAAAATACATTAAGTATTTTACATCAAACTGAGGACTTGAATCAACTCATTGCGCATGAATTTGAACTCCAACCAAAAGATGTTAAACATTGGCTAAAAGTGACAAAATGGTCCACAAATAATTTAGAGGAAAAAGAAATAAAGCTGATACAAAATCGTTTAAAAGACCTAAATTTACTTGATGATGCTAAAAATTCTAAAAAATTTAATTTTGTTTAAAGTTTTACGCAACCATTTTCTAATTTAACATCTACTTAATAAATGTATTATTTAATGGTTTTCACTTTTTTGATTATTTTGGGTATCCTCTTAGTGATTAACTTACTGTTACTTATTTTTTCTACTAATAGCACAAGCCAAAAAGCTAATAGTAAACTTAAGCCTAATGGACCTAAGTACTTCAGTAAGAATAAAAAACCAAACTATGTGGTTTACGCTGATAAATAACTACCAATTAATAGGTTGTTTTTTATTCCCTGCTAAAAATTCATTTACTAATTTAAAGTGATTGTTACCAAACCAATAACCGCGATTTGCGCTTAATGGAGAAGGATGACCACTTGTTAAGACATAATGCTTTTCTGTATCAATTAGCTTAGCTTTCTTACGTGCGAAACCACCCCAAAGTAAAAACACTAAATTGTTTTTTTCTTCAGATAATTTTTGAATAACCGCATCAGTAAACCTTTCCCATCCTTTTTTTTGATGACTACCCGCTTCTCCAGACCTTACGGTAAGAGTCGCGTTAAGCAATAATACACCTTGTGTAGCCCAATGTTGTAAATTTCCATGAGACGGGATTTTATAATCAGGTAGCTCTTGATTAAGCTCCCGGTAAATATTTTTTAATGAAGGCGGTACAGCAACACCTTTTGGAACAGAAAAAGCTAAACCATGCGCTTGCCCTACTCCATGATAAGGATCTTGACCTAAAATAATCACTTTAACATCATGAAATTCGCATAACTCAAACGCCTTAAAAATCTCACTTCCTGGCGGAAAACACGTATGCGTTTTGTAGTCTTTCTTTACAAATTCAGCCAAAGTTTTAAAATAGTCTTTCTCAAACTCATCTTTTAAGAAAGTTTTCCAATTTGAATTAATAGCAACATCCATGTTTTAAGTAATTTTGTCGATAGTGTACAACACAAACTTATGACAAATATTGAAGAAAAGGCGTTACAGGATTTAGAGTTTAATACGGTAACCAAACAACTTAGTGAATTTTGTATTACAGATACCGGGAAACAAAAAGCACTTCAACTTCAGCCATTTCCTAAGCAACAACAAATTCTTTATCAAATCAACTTAACGAAAGAATATAAGTCTTCAGAATTTGAAGACCATAGTATTCCCAATCATGGATTTGATAGTATTTCCGAAGATGTAAAGTTACTTCAAATTGAAGGCTCTAAGTTAGAGTTACTTGGCTTCAGACGCATTCATTCTATTTCAGTAACCACAAATAGCCATCTTCGTTTTTTTAGGAAATACCAACCCTTGTATCCTAAATTATACTCAAGGACTCAAAACATCACTTATACAGAAGAGGCCATTAACGAAATTGAAAAAATAGTGAATCGTTTTGGCGAAATAAAAGATACAGCATCCAACGAATTAGCCATCATTAGGCGTGCAATCAATAGACTTAAGGGGAAGGTAAATTCGAGCTTTAGCAAAGCCTTATCCCGCTACAGCAGTTATGGCTATTTAAGTGATATAAGAGAATCTATTGTAGACAATGTTAGAGTTTTAGCAGTACCCGCCATGCACAAACGTAAAGTTAAAGGCAGCATGCTTGGCAACTCCAAGTCAGGTAATATTATTTACATACAACCTGAAGAAACACATGAAGCTGAACGTGAACTCACTAATGTGTTATATGAAGAACAGGAAGAAGTGACTAAAATTTTAAGACAGCTTACCGAATTTGTAAGGCCATTTGCAGATTTACTATTAACATACCAAAACTACTTAGGCGATATTGATGTCATTGCTGCTAAAATAAAGTATGCAGAACTTTATAATGGTGTATTACCTAAAATTTCGAAAGAAAAAGAGCTTTACGTTAAAGAGGCTTACCATCCATTATTACTCATTAACCACAATAAAGAAGGTAAAAAAACATATCCTCAAGACATTCATTTAAATGCTGAAAACCAAATCATAGTAATCTCAGGTCCAAATGCAGGCGGTAAAAGCATTACGCTTAAAACTATTGGTTTATTACAGGTCATGTTACAAAGCGGAATGATGCTACCTGTTCATGAATATTCACGAATGTGTATTTTTGAAAAGATATTGACTGACATTGGGGATAACCAAAGTATTGAAAATCATTTAAGCACCTACAGTTATAGACTTAAAAACATGCGTAAATTTTTAAAGACCTGTAATGCAAAAACACTATTTTTAATAGACGAATTTGGAACAGGAACCGATCCAGAACTTGGTGGTGCCTTAGCTGAAACATTTTTAGAAGTATTTTACGAAAAAGGAGCTTATGGAATTATTACCACCCATTACGCTAACTTAAAAATGATGGCTAATGAAAGTAATGCCATTGTAAATGCTAACATGATGTTTGATAGTTACACCTTAGAGCCATTATTTAAGCTCAAACTAGGTGAAGCTGGAAGCTCGTTTACATTTGAAGTTGCTCAAAAAAATGGTATCCCTTACAGTCTAATTAATCAATCTAAAAAGAAAGTTGAACGCGGAAAAATAAGGTTTGATAAAAGCATTGCTAAGCTTCAAATGGAACGTTCTAAACTTGCTAAAACCAAAACTAAACTCGAAAACAAAGCCACTAAAGCCGATGAAGAACAAAAGCGACTTGATGAAATAAACGCTAAAATTCAACAAAAACTAGAAAGCTACCAAGAGCTATATGATAGCAACCAGCAAATGATTAGATTAGGAGAAAAGTTGAATACACTTGGCCTTAAATATTTCAATAATAAAAACAAACGCCAACTCTTCTCTTCAGTCTTAACTATTATTGAAAAAGAAAACGCTAAACGCATTAAACAAACAAAGAAAGAAGAAAAAAGAAAGCAACAAAAAGAACAACAACTTAAAACTGAGGTCACTAAGAAAATTGAAAAAATTAGAGACCAAAAGAAAAAACAAAAAGAACAGCAAGCTAAAGTAGAAGCACAACCAAAGCCTAAACCAAAATTATACCTTGGTGATAGTGTAAGAATGGAAGATGGAAGAGCCGTTGGGACTATAGATAAGTTAGAAAAAAATAAAGCCATTGTAAATTATGGAGCGTTTACCACAACAGTTTCTATAAATCAACTCGAACTTGTTAAGCGGAAGTAAACCCATGAAGTTACCAAAAGATAAGTATATTGTATTATTTGACGGGGTTTGTAACCTGTGTCATAAAGCGGTTCAAGTTATTTTAAAGAATGACAAATCTAATAAATTTGTGTTTGCAAGTCTTCAAAGCGAAATTGGAATAGAGCTGCTTAATGAACGACAAATTAACCCTGAAACAACCGACTCAATTGTTTTAATTAAACCTGGTGAAGCTTACTTTATAAAATCTGATGCTGCTTTAGAAATCGCAAAAGACCTAAAAGGTCTATATCCAGTGATGAGTCTATGCTCCGTTTTACCTCTAAAATTGAGAGATTTAATTTATGATTTTATTGCTAAAAACCGTTATAAACTATTTGGCAAAAAAGAGGTATGCCCCCTCCCCGATCCTTCTACAAAAAACAAATTTTTATAAAAAAACCCAGCATAAAAATGCTGGGTTCTACCTAACCAAACTATCTCTGTTGAGAGATAAACTAACTCCTACAAAACTAATATTTTATTTGCTGCATAATTTATTTTTTGAAAAAATTATAATTTAAAAGTCATATTTTAACAATTAACAATTCCCAATTAAAAAGTCAAAGTGAGCAAAGACTTTTTCAGGGTTTTCAATTTAAGTATCTTTGCAAACTGCTATGAAAAAAACAACAAATCAACACATCGAGGTGTATGGCGCACGAGCCCATAACCTCAAAAATATTGATATCACAATTCCTAGAGAGCAACTGGTAGTTATAACGGGACTTTCAGGCTCTGGGAAATCATCTTTAGCCTTTGATACTATCTATGCAGAAGGGCAACGGCGTTACATAGAAACATTTTCGGCTTACGCTAGGCAATTTTTAGGTGGCTTAGAACGTCCTGATGTCGATAAAATTGAGGGCTTATCACCCGTTATTGCTATCGAACAAAAAACCACTTCTAAAAGTCCGCGTAGTACGGTAGGTACCATCACTGAAATATACGATTTTATTAGATTGTTATATGCTAGAATTGGTAAGGCTTACAGTTATAAAACAGGCCAAAAAATGCTAAGCTACAGTGACGAGCAAATACAGCATAACATCGTTGAACGGTTTTTAGAAAAACCAATCAACATCCTAGCGCCAGTTGTAAAATCCAGAAAAGGACATTACCGCGAACTTTTTGAACAAATAGCAAAGCAAGGCTTTTTAAAAGTGCGTATTGATGGGGAGATACGGGAGATCGAAAAGGGTATGAAAATAGATCGTTATGTCACACATGATATAGAAATCGTCGTAGATCGACTTAAAATAACCACCGATGAAACTATTCTTAAGCGCTTAAAAAGTAGTATTAACACTGCTATGAAACACGGTGATAATGTACTTATGATTTTAGAGCATCAGCAGGATCAGCCCCAGTATTTTAGCCGTAATTTAATGTGCCCCACAACCGGCATGTCCTACCCGAACCCAGAACCCAATAGTTTTTCATTTAATTCGCCTAAAGGAGCTTGCAAAAGTTGCAATGGTTTAGGTGAGTTATTCGAGGTAAACATAGAACGCGTAATTCCAGATCCAAGTTTATCTATAAAAAAAGGCGCCATTGAGCCTCATGGAAAATTTAAGCGCTCCAATTGGATCTTTAAACAAATTAGCGCAATTGCAGAGCACTTCAACTTTGATCTTGATACACCATGGGAGCAAGTCCCTAGTGATGCCCAAGACGTTATTTTAAATGGTGGTAAAGCTAGTTTTAATAAATTCAGTGAAACCTCAAAAGTGAACAAGCGTTTTAGCTATAATTTTGAAGGTGTGGCCCAATTTATTGCTCAAACATTTCATCAAAAGGAATCATCTGCCAGTTTAAAGCGTTGGGCTAAAAAATACATGGATAAACGCGCTTGCGACCAATGCGATGGATCTAGGCTGAATAAAATTGCCAGACATTACAAATTTTTAGATTATAGCATCGAAGATTTGATTACGATGGATATTGATGAATTATTTACATTTTTCAATACTGCTGAAGATCAACTAACTGAATTAGACCTCAAAGTTGGTCAAGAAATTATCAAAGAAATCAAGACACGGCTGAAGTTTTTAGTCGATGTAGGCCTTAATTATCTAAACCTAAACCGAGGCTCTAAAACCCTTTCTGGTGGTGAAGCACAACGCATAAGATTAGCCACACAAATTGGATCTCAATTAGTCGGCGTCCTCTATATTTTAGATGAGCCCAGCATTGGACTCCACCAACGTGATAATGAGAAACTTATTAACTCATTAATTGCCTTACGGGACTTAGGCAATTCAGTCTTAGTTGTAGAGCATGATAAAGACATGATCGAGCGCGCCGACTATGTTATAGATATCGGCCCGTTTGCTGGAAAAAATGGTGGCAAGATTATTAGTGAAGGACATCCCAAAGAACT
>CBFHKB010000056.1:0-14607 GCA_965656295.1 Psychroflexus sp. | reverse complement strand
TGTGGTGATTGGTCATGTAGACCCATTTGCTGAAGTGGCTGGTCGTGGGATTAAGAAATTATTTGAAGCTGGACGCCATGTTCATGTCGGTGTTTTAGAAAATGAATGCGCTGAGCTTAATAAACGTTTTTTTTGTTGTCATCAAAAACAACGGCCCTACATTATATTAAAATGGGCCCAAACCGCTGATGGATTTATAGCGCCTAAAGATCAAGCTAAAGGTGAAATTTTTTGGATTACAAATGCCTATGCGAAACAAAAAGTACACCAGTGGCGAACGCAAGAGATGGCAATTTTAGTAGGGACAGAAACCGCACGACAGGATAACCCGCAACTTACAGCACGCTCATGGCAGGGGAAAAATCCTCTGCGGATCGTAATTGATAAAGATTTACAATTGCCCAACGATTTACAACTGTTCTCATCAGATGCACCAACATTAGTACTGCATGATCAAACGCATCAACCAAAACAAAAACAGCATCTTAAATTTGAAGCAATTAATTTTAAGATGTCGGTAGTAAAGCAATTAGCTGAAATCTTACATCGGCGCGGTATACAATCTTTAATTGTTGAAGGCGGGCAGCAAACCTTACAGCATTTTATAGATAGCGATTGCTGGGATGAAGCACGCGTGTTTAACAGCACTTCCTACCTTCGAGATGGTGTAAAATCACCTCAATTAGACCTTAAACCTAGGCGTACCGAATGGATTTTAGATAACCAACTTAATTATTATTTGAATGATTAAACAGCTAATATTCGATTTTGGTGACGTGTTTTTAGAGCTTAATAAACAGGCTACTCAAGAGCATTTGCAAAAGTTTGGATTAACCAGCTTAACACCACAAATGATTGAAAAAAATGAAGCCTATGAACAAGGACAGATATCAACCGAAGACTTTATAGCCTTTTATACTTCAGCTGTAAAGGGATTAACAGCAGAGGAATTTACAGAGGCTTGGAATTCAATTTTAGTCAAGTTTCCTTTGCATCGCTTAAAATTTATTCAGCAATTAGCTCAAAAGCAACAGTTTAAGCTGGTATTATTAAGCAATACAAACGCTTTACACATTAATTGGGTTCAACAACATATTTAGTGCTATCCACTTTTTATAGCTTGTTTTGATCACTTTTACCTTTCGCATGAAATTCGGTTGCGCAAACCAAACACCTCTATATTTGAGTTTGTGCTTGAAGAAACCCAAATTAAAGCTGAAGATTGCTTGTTTATAGACGACACCTTAGAACATACCTTAGGAGCTCAAGGTCTAGGAATACATTCGTGGCATTTACAAGCTGGAAAAGAAGATGTCACCGATTTATTTGAACTTAAATCCCATTTATTTTGATTGCCTTAGTGTTTAGCATTATATCATCGAGTCTTATTTATGTAGTGTTTAAACTCTTAGGTAAATTTGAAGTGTATCGCCTTCATGCGTTGATCTTTAATTACCTAACAGCGTTTGTCTTGGGGTTAAGTATGCAATCTAATTTAAGCCTTAATAGCTTTAGCGAAATTTTTAAAAACGATTGGTTTTTTGGTGCTGTAGGATTAGGTGTCTTATTTATTAGCATTTTTAATTTTATGGTAATTACCGCTCAAAAAAGTGGTTTATCAGTGGTTTCGGTGGCTAGTAAGATGAGTCTTGCAATCCCTGTGGTATTTGTCATTATCGCCTACAATGAAGTGCTTAATCTTGGAAAAGTAATAGGTATACTACTTGCCTTGGTCTCGGTTTATCTGGTGTCACTTAAGTCTACGGGACTCCGTATTAATTACAAAAATTTAATTTATCCACTTATTGTGTTTTTAGGGAGTGGTGTGATTGAAAGTAGTATTAAATATTTTGAAAACGATTATGTGGCTCAAGATGATATCGCCATTTTTTCAGCCAGCATATTTTTATTTGCCTTTTTGTCTGGATTGGTCATGCTAGGTGTTAGTCCAACTCATCGAAAAAAAGCGCTAAAAACCAAAGCTGTTTTAGGCGGAATAGCCTTAGGAATTCCTAATTACTTTTCGATTTACTTTTTTATTAATGCCTTGAGGTTTGATGGATTAAGTGATTCTGGCATTTTTATTATAAATAATGTGAGTATTGTTTTACTTTCAACATTAATTGGTATTACTGCATTTAGAGAACGATTACACTTTAAAAATTGGATGGGTATTGCGATAGCTATTGTAAGTTTAATTTTAATTAGTTGGTTTAATTAATATGGAAACACATGACCAATACAAAACAATAGAACAACCAGGACAAGAATCTCTATATAAAATTAAAGGTAGTAAATTTTTTAGTTATGCATTTCCTGTGACTACTGAAGAAGAGGTGAGTCAAGTCCTAGAAGACCTCAAGAAAAAACACCATAAAGCACGGCATTTTTGCTATGCATGGCAACTAGGAAAAAGCTATGAACACTACAGAGCTAATGATGACGGCGAGCCATCAAATTCGGCTGGTATGCCCATCTATGGTCAACTACAAGCGTACCACTTAACCAATATTTTAGTAGTATCTGTTCGCTATTTCGGTGGAACAAAACTAGGTGTTGGCGGTTTAATTTCAGCTTATAAAACATCAGCTAAGCTTGCTATTGAAACAAGTCGAATTATAACCAAAACCATCTCGAACTCTCTATATCTCCAATGTGAGTATGACATGATGGATATAGTGATGCGATTATGTAAAGATTTAAAGACACCAATTAAACAACAAGACTTAGCCATCGATTGTAAATTTGAAATTGATGATAGGCTTGATGATTTTGAGAATGTCTTCGAAAAATTTGATGCAACCTATGGGATCAAGGTTAAAAAAAACCCATTTAAGGGTTAAGTTTTCAAAAGCGCAATAACTGAGTCGGGGCATCGCATCGGTCGCCTAGTTTTAGCATCCATAAAAACATGCGTTGTAGATCCTAAAGAGCAGGTTGTATGTTCATTAATTTGAATCGTATATACAAATCGCATTTTAACACTTGGCAGTGCTTCCAAGGCACAACTCACTTTTATCACATCGCCGAAATGCAATGGCTTTTTAAAATCTACATTGAGATTAATTAAGGGTAACATTAAACCTTCTTTTTCAAGCTCATGATACTGCATACCAACACTTCTAAGCCATTCGACACGAGCTTGTTCAAAATAAACGGCATAATTTGAATGATGTACAATCCCCATTTGATCGGTTTCTGCGTAACGCACTTCGATGGTGGTCCAATTTTTTTTTAACATTTAGGATAAGTTTAATTTCTTAAAACTAAGACTACATAAGGCTTTCGAAATATGTGTAAAAAAAACTAGAATTTCAACTCAAATTTCATTTTTTTATTAAGTATTTTGTTTACATATTTGTGTACCCTATTAACAGAATAACTAAAATTATCAATCGTAAATATTAATTAAAATTATGTCAAGAACCGCTGGTTTAGTATGGGAAAGATGTCTTAACTTCATACAAGACAATATTTCAAATCAAGCTTACAAAACTTGGTTTGAACCTATCGAAGCAGTTAAATTGACAGATAACTCATTAAGCATTAGTGTTCCTTCAAAATTCTTTTACGAATGGTTAGAAGAGCATTATGTTGAACTATTAAAATCTGCCTTAACTAAAGAACTTGGAAGTAATGCACGTTTAATCTACGTGATTCGTATGGAAAATACGCCAGACAGACAAAAGGCATTTACAG
Source organism: Psychroflexus sp. (assembly GCA_965656295.1). GTDB lineage: Bacteria > Bacteroidota > Bacteroidia > Flavobacteriales > Flavobacteriaceae > Psychroflexus. Next base: position 10,908 of record CBFHKB010000056.1, on the reverse strand, counting down.
AAAAAATACCTAGTTCTCAGCGTTCTCACGTCGCTTCACAGTCGGTAGAATTTGCGACCAAACAAAAAAACCCTGAATTAAAAAACCCATTTATAATACCAGGAATTCGCAATCTTAAAATAGACTCCCAATTAAATTCAAATTACGGATTTGAAAGTTTTGTTGAAGGTGATTCTAATCGTTTAGCACGATCGGCAAGTATGGCCGTTGCTAACAAGCCAGGCGGAACATCATTTAACCCGCTTCTTATTTTTGGTGGTGTTGGATTAGGCAAAACTCATTTAGCGCATGCTATTGGGTTAGAAGTGAAAGAAAAGTTCCCAGACAAGACGGTCCTTTACATTTCTGCCGAAAAATTCACACAACAACATATTGAATCCGTTCGAAAAAATAACCGAAACGATTTTATACACTTTTACCAAATTATTGATGTCTTAATTGTAGACGATATCCAATTGCTTTCAGGAAAAAAAGGAACGCAAGATGTATTTTTTCATATCTTCAATCACTTACATCAAAATGGTAAACAGGTTATTCTAACTAGTGACAAAGCGCCAGTTGATATGCAAGAAATAGAGCAACGCTTACTTTCTCGCTTCAAGTGGGGCTTATCAGCAGAATTAATGCCACCAGACTATGACACGCGTTTGTCCATAATCAATAATAAATTATACCGAGACGGGGTTGAAATGCCAGAAGATGTAATTCATTATCTTGCTGAAAATATTCAAAGTAATATTAGAGAGTTAGAAGGTGCTCTTATATCCCTTATCGCTCATTCATCCTTTAGTCGATCAGAAGTCAGCATAGAATTAGCACAACAAGTGGTTAAAAATTACGTCAAAAAATCCAAGAAACAAATTTCTATAGATTATATACAGCAAGTGGTTAGTGACTACTTTCAGCTTGACGTTGAAATATTACAATCTAAAACTAGAAAACGAAATATTGTACAAGCTCGTCAACTCGCCATGTTTTTCGCTAAAAAAATGACGAACAATTCGTTAACTTCAATAGGTAAGCAAATTGGCAAACGTGACCATGCAACGGTCTTACATGCCTGCAAAACTGTTGACAACTTACAACTCACGAATAAACAATTTAAAAAGTTTGTAGAAGATATCGATAAAAAGCTCAAACAACTTTAAATCTTACTGTTATGGCGACTCATGTTTTGATGGTTTGCTTAGGTAACATTTGCCGTTCACCCTTAGCCGAAGGTATTTTAAAATCTAAAGTTAACTCTGCTAAAATAAAAGTAGATTCAGCAGGAACCTCAGCCACACATAAAGGCGAATTACCTGACCAGCGTTCTATAGATACAGCATACCTCTATAACATAGATATTACAGATCAACGTAGCCGACCATTTTCAACTAAAGATTTTGACCGATTTGATTATATTTATGTGATGGATCAATCTAACTACAACAATGTAGTTCGTTTAGCTACTGACTCTGCACAAGTGAATCAGGTTAAAATGATTATGGATGAGGTGTATCCGGGTGAATCTATAGATGTACCTGACCCTTATTACGACAGTATTAATGGCTTTAAAACCGTTTATGAAATGCTAGAAGAAGCTACAGATCGTATCGCCCAAAAATTAAACTAATTACACATGACAAATCCCCAACAATTTGGTCATCTTTATCTTATCCCTAATCGGCTTGGAGAACAACCACCATTAGAAGTGATGCCCCTTTCTGTTAAAAAAATTATTGAAAAGGTAGATCATTATATTGTCGAAAATGAAAAAGTAGCACGACAATTCATAAAAAAGATGGTGAATGGTAAAGCTCAAGATAAGTTAATCATTAAACCACTGAATAAATTTACATCCGAACTAGAAATCCCTCATTACTTGGATGCTTGCAAAGAAGGCCACGATATGGGTTTAATTTCAGATGCTGGATGCCCTGGTGTTGCTGATCCAGGCGCCGAAATTGTAGAACTAGCTCATCAAAACGGGATCAAAGTTATTCCTTTAGTGGGTCCATCATCAATTTTACTAAGTTTAATGGCAAGTGGTTTAAACGGTCAAAGTTTCAGTTTTAATGGTTACTTACCCATCGACAAACAAGAGAAAAAAAGACTCATTAAAAAGCTTGAGACTAGAAGTCGTCAAGAAAACCAAACTCAACTATTTATAGAAACACCCTACCGTAATAATCAATTATTTGAAGACTTTATTAAAACTTTGCATCCTAACACACGTTTATGCGTGGCGGTAGATTTGACCACCGTTAATGAAGTGATAAAAACCAAAACTGTGGCAGATTGGAAGTCTGAGTCGTTTGATTATCACAAACGACCTGCTATTTTTCTAATTCAAGCGTAGGAAGTGAGTCTAAAGCTATACCAGAATACTGCCACTTGGCTAAGCCCCCTTTTAAATCGTATAATTTAACAAAACCAGAGTCTTTTAAAATTTCAACACAACGCTTACTTAAACCACCTGTTTTACAATACACGGCAACGGGTTTAGTTTTATCAAGTTGATTGAGGTTTGAAGAAAATTCACTATCAAATACTAAATTTTGTGCGCCTTTAATATGCAGCTCTTGAAAAGATTCAACCGAACGCACATCAATTAACTGCACGTCACCAAGTTGTTCAAGTCGACTATATTCTTCAGGGGTAATAATTTGAATTTTCGATTCAGGATTTTGACAAGAGATGTTAAGCATTACCATCACAACCATTCCTGCTAAAAATTGAACTAAAGTTTTCATAGTACAAAACTAATTCATTTTTAACATACAGTTAAGTTTATAATCAACTATTTCAAAATATATTTGTACCTACAATTATTGTAAGTACATGAATGTAAAAGAACATATAAAAAGCTCTATAGATTTAAAACCACATAAAGAGGCCTTGATTAATGTATTGTTAACATCACAATTTATCAATGAACAAATTAATGCCATTTTAAAACCGTTTGATTTATCTACACCCCAATTTAATGTGCTACGAATATTAAAAGGGCAGCATAATAAACCAGCAAATTTATCTACTATTCAAGATCGAATGATAAGTAAAATGAGTAATACAACACGAATTGTAGATAAACTTATAGAAAAGAAGCTCGTATCGCGCCAAACCTGCAAAGACAATAGACGTAAAATAGAGCTCTTTATCACACCACAAGGAGAAACATTATTAGACCAAATTAATCCTGAATTTGAACATCAGGAAGAAAAAATAACTGCTGGACTTAATCAAAGTGACTTAAACCAGCTTAATACTTATTTAAACAAATTAAGAACGTATGAATAAATTAATAGAAGATCTCAATTGGCGCTATGCCACAAAGAAATTTGATACTAGTAAAAAACTAGATCAAGAGACATTAGACACATTAAAAGAAGCCGTAAGATTAACGGCTTCATCGTTTGGACTCCAACCTTATGAAGTTTTTGTCATCAACAACCAAGAACTTAAAAATGAACTAAGAACAGTTTCTTTTGACCAACCACAAGTGTCGGACTGTGATTATTTGTTTGTATTTGCGATCAACACAAACATCGATGATGAATACTTAGATCAATTCATTAACAATATTGCAAAAACTAGAGAGGTGACAACATCCGATTTAGAAGGTATGCGTCAGGCGATTTCTGGAAGTATACTTCAATTTAGCCAACAAGAAAAACTAGATTGGGCCAAACGACAAGCTTATATTGGACTTGGTAACTTATTATCTAGCGCAGCACAGCTAAAGGTCGATGTTAGCCCCATGGAAGGTTTTGAAAATGAAAAATATAATGACATACTTAACTTAAAATCTAAGCATTTAGCTTCAACAGTCATTGCTGGTGTAGGCTATCGATCAACAGATGACGACAATGCAAATGCTAAAAAAGTGCGAAAATCTAACGAAGAATTTTTTAATCATTTATAATTGTAACTAAAAATTGAAAACTATGAAAACAGTAATGAAAGGTTTTACAGCCGTAATTTTAGCAATCGCTTTAGTAGGATTTACAAAAGCTATTGAAAAGAGAAAAGTAAACGTAGAAAAAAGCCAAATTGAATGGATTGGTGAAAAGTTAACAGGTTCACATATGGGAACTATTAACTTAAAAAGCGGTCATTTTACTATGGAAGGTGGCGAATTAACTGGTGGTGAATTTACAGCAGACATGACGAGCATTAATGTAACCGATTTATCTGGTGACGGTAAGAAAAAATTAGAAGGTCACCTTAACTCAGACGATTTTTTTGGAGTAGAAAACTACCCAGAAGCTAAGTTTGTGATTAACAATGTAGCCAAAAAAGGCAAAGGATCTTATGGTATTTCAGGTACGATGACTATTAAAGGAAAATCTAACCCGATTGCTTTCGACCTAAAAATGGACGATAAGCAAGCTTATACTGAGTTAGTGATTGATCGAACCAAGTATGATATCAAATATGGTTCTGGTAGCTTTTTTGATAATTTAGGTGATAAAACAATCTATGATGAGTTCACTCTAAAAATCAACTTAAAATTTTAAGTTCCTGAGAGCGTTTATTAAGTAACATGTTTATATTTGTATACACAATGATACATTTAAATTTAAATAACTGGTGGTGGTATAATTTACGTCAAACGTCGTGAACCAAACCTCATTGTTTAAATCAACTATAAAACATTATAAAAGGCTTGTCTCACGACAAGCCTTTTTTATTGATAAGTATTTATGATGAAACTAAAAACTACGTATAAAGAATTACTATCCGACACGATTACCCCGGTAAGCATATACCTTAAACTAAGGGATCGTTACCCGAATTCAATGTTGTTAGAAAGTAGTGACTATCATGCTAATGATAACTCATTCTCGTACATCTGTTGTAATCCCATCGCCTCTTTTAAAGTTGAAAACGAAATTATCACAACAGAAATCATGGGAGAAACCCAACAACAGCCTATCAAACTCAAAACAGATGTGGTAAAACACTTACATGAGTTTACTGAAGGCTTTGAGGTTGAATCCAACCCCTTTAATTTTACCACAAGTGGGCTTTTTGGTTACACCGCTTATGATGCTGTGCGCTACTTTGAAGATGTTAGCATAACAAAACGATCTGATAACTTCAACATTCCAGACCTTTATTACGCAGTTTATCAAACAATCATCGCCATTAATCACTTCAACAACACCGCTTACCTCTTCAATCATTCAGCAGATGGGAGTAATTACCTTGATGAGATCGAGCAAGTTATTTCAGCCCAACCTCATGCTAACTTCAGTTTTAAACGGGATGGAAAAGCCAAAAGCAACATCACCGATCAAGAATACAAGTCCTTAGTAAATAAAGCCAAGCAGCACTGCCAGCGTGGTGATGTTTTTCAATTGGTGTTATCTAAACGCTTTGAACAGCCATTTAACGGAGACGAATTTAACGTATATCGCGCATTAAGAAGCGTTAACCCAAGTCCTTACTTGTTTTATTTTGATTTTGGTGATTTCAAAATATTTGGTAGTTCACCAGAAGCACAATTGGTGGTTGAAAATCAAACAGCTGAAATTCATCCCATTGCAGGAACCTTTAAACGTACTGGAGACGACCAACATGATGCTGAAGCAGCCTTACAACTTAGTCAAGATCCAAAAGAAAATGCGGAACATGTTATGTTGGTTGATTTAGCTCGAAACGATTTAAGCCGTAATGGTAGCAAGGTAAAAGTTGAAACCTATAAAGAAATTCAATACTTTTCACATGTTATCCATTTGGTAAGTAAAGTCACAGCCCAATTAAAAAACCAAGTATCCAGCTTACAGGTCGCTGCCGACACCTTTCCTGCAGGAACCTTATCTGGCGCGCCAAAACCTAAAGCTTTAGAATTAATAGAAACTTACGAACCCCATAACCGTAACGCATATGGTGGCGCTATAGGTGTAATCGATTTTAACGGCAATTACAATCACGCCATTATTATTCGATCCTTTTTAAGTAAAAACCATACGTTATATTACCAGGCTGGTGCTGGAATTGTAGCCGACTCTAAGCCTGAGAATGAATTACAAGAAGTCTATAACAAACTTGGAGCGCTAAACAAAGCACTCCAATTGGCCGAAACACTATAAATCATGAAAAAACAACGCATTATTGTTATCGATAACTACGACTCCTTTGTCTATAACTTGGTACACTATTTAGAAGAATTTAATGTAGATGTCGAAACCTATCGAAATGATCAAATTGATCTAGATATCATTGAAAAGTTTGACAAAATCCTCCTCTCTCCTGGCCCAGGAATTCCTGATGAAGCTGGCGAGTTAAAAGCCATTATTAAACGTTATGCCACACGTAAACCTATTTTAGGCGTATGCTTGGGTTTACAGGCCATTGTTGAAGTTTTTGGTGGTGAACTTAAAAATTTAGAACAGGTGTATCATGGCATTGCTACATCCGCAAAACGTATTAATGAAGATGACCGTTTATTTAAAGATTTACCTCAACAACTTGAAATTGGGCGTTACCATTCGTGGGTATCGGTAGAAGAAGTACCTGAAGTCTTAGAAGTGACTATGATAGACCAGCAAAAACAAGTGATGGCTATTAAACATAAAACCCTGCCTATTAGCGCTGTACAATTTCATCCAGAGTCGGTCTTAACGCCAAAAGGCAAACAAATGATTAACAATTGGGTCAACTCTTAATAGATATGAAAACTACGCTTAATCGATTAATACAGCACGAAACTATTTCAAAACAGGACGCAAAAGCAGCACTGATGCAAATTTCAAATCATGAGGTGAATAATGCTCAAATCGCTGCTTTTCTTACTGTTTTTATGATGCGTAACATCACCTTAGAAGAGCTCGAAGGGTTTAGAGAAGCTCTTATAGAGTTGTGTATTCCCGTTAATTTATCAGCTTATGCCCCTATAGATTTATGTGGAACAGGTGGTGATGGCAAACACACCTTCAATATTTCTACTAGTGCGTCTTTTTTAGCGGCAGCATGTGGCGTTAAAGTAGCCAAGCATGGTAATTATGGCGTATCTTCTATTAGTGGGAGTTCTAATGTTTTAGAAGCAGTAGGTGTTAAATTCACAAACCATCAAGATGAACTTGAACGTCAAATTGACCAAGCAGGGATATGCATTTTACACGCCCCTTTATTTCATCCAGCTATGAAAGCCGTCGCACCCATACGCAAATCCTTAGCCGTTAAAACCTTTTTTAATATGCTAGGGCCAATGGTTAATCCCGCTCAACCGCCACATCAATTAGTGGGTGTGTTTAATTTAGAACTCATGCGATTATATGCCTACCTGTATCAAAAAACAGATAAGCATTACAGTATTCTACACGATCTAAATGGCTATGACGAAATTTCCTTAACTGGCCAAACCAGGCGTATTAGTCGGCATAAAGATGATTTTATTAATGCTAAAAGTTTCAACCTAAACAGCATTTCTCCTGAAGCCATTTATGGCGGTGATGATGTTAAAACTTCAGCTGAAATTTTTACGCAACTCTTAAAAGGTAAGGGAACTTCAGCGCAACATCATGTTGTAGCAGCAAATGCGGCTTTAGCTATTAGCTTAGTTAAACACATAGACCACCAACAAGCGTTTGAAGAAGCTCTAGAAACTTTATTAAGCGGCAAAGCCTATTCCGTTCTCCAACAACTCATTAACCTCAGCAATTAAGATGGATATTTTAGAACAAATTATTAAGCACAAACAGCAAGAAGTCGTGCATGCCTCGAAGTTAGTTCCACTTAGTGAATTAAAACAAAAGCAACTTTACCAGCGTAAAGGTGTGAGTTTAGCACAAGCTTTACAATCACAGTATGTACCCATTATAGCCGAATTTAAACGGCGATCTCCAAGTAAATCGGTCATTAACCACACTATTAGTATCACTCAAGTCGCCAACACCTATCAAGAACTCGGCATGGCAGGCATATCTGTTTTAACCGACCAACATTTTTTTGGTGGGAGTTTAGACGATCTTATTCAAGCACGTGCAGGCTTTAATCGGGCCATTTTGAGAAAAGATTTTATGATCTCTACCTATCAAATTCACGAGGCTAAAGCTTATGGTGCAGATGTTATTTTATTAATTGCAGCTGTTTTAGACGAATCAGAATTAGTCGAAATGAGCAATTTAGCTCAGTCGATTGGTTTAGAAGTTTTGGTTGAAGTGCATTCGCAAGCCGATTTAGATAAAACAAAGCACCTCAAGCCAGAGCTAATAGGTATTAATAACCGAAACTTAAAAACCTTTGATGTCGACATTGACCATAGTATTAGGTTAGCACACCAACTTCCTAAACATCAAATTCGTATATCAGAAAGTGGGATTTCTAAACCTGAAACCATCCAGCGGCTAAGAGCAGAACACTTTAATGGATTTTTAATCGGTGAAGAGTTTATGAAGCAATCGCCAGAACAATTCACACAACACCTCAGTTCATTTATTAAACGCATTACACATGAAACCTTATAAGATAAAAGTTTGTGGACTTAAGCATCCTGAGAACATCCAAGATGTAGATGCTTTAGGAGTTGATTATGTTGGGTTAATTTTTTATGATCAATCCCCACGTTTTGTTAACATCAACGCTATTCCTACAACTAATGCACAAAAGGTAGGCGTTTTTGTCAATGCACCAACAAGCTATATCATCGATCAAATCAATACTTACCACCTTAAAGCTGTACAATTACACGGTAACGAAACTATTTCACAAGTAAAAGAGCTTCGGCAAGCCATCTTAAAACAGGATAAGCTAGGGTTTATAGAAGTATGGAAAGCTATTTCAATACGCACTAAAGAAGACTTAGATATCTGCAAAACGTATGAGCACTTTGTAGATAAGTTTGTATTTGATACAAAAACCAGTCTATACGGTGGAAGTGGTGCAAAATTCGACTGGTCTGTGTTAGAAGCCTATCAACTATCAACCAACTTTATATTATCTGGTGGAATTTCAGCTGAAGACGATAAGACCATTAAACGTTTAAAGCATCACAAATGTGTTGGGCTTGATCTCAATTCAAAATTTGAAATTTCACCCGGCTACAAATCAATTTCAGCCTTACAATTATTTACAAAAAAAATAGTCAGTTATGAAAACACACGCTTATAATACACCCGATCATTTAGGGTTCTATGGTAATTTTGGTGGCGCTTTTATCCCTGAAATGCTGTATCCTAATGTTGAAGAATTAAAACTAGCCTATAACACTATCTTGGGTTCTAAAAAATTTAGAACCAACTACGAACAGCTCTTAAGAGATTATGTAGGTCGGCCTACACCTTTATATTTTGCCGAGCGCTTAAGTGAGCGCTACCAGACTAAAATTTACTTAAAACGTGAAGATTTATGCCACACAGGAGCGCATAAAATTAACAATACGGTTGGACAAATTTTAATGGCAAAAGAGCTAGGCAAAACACGAATTATTGCTGAGACTGGCGCTGGACAACATGGCGTAGCAACAGCGACAGTCTGCGCTTTAATGGGTATGGAGTGTGTAATTTACATGGGAGCTGTTGATATAAAACGCCAAGCACCCAATGTATCACGAATGAAAATGCTAGGCGCAACGGTAAAACCGGCGATCTCAGGAAGTCAAACTTTAAAAGACGCTACCAACGAAGCTATTCGAGACTGGATTAATCACCCTGTGAAGACCCATTATATTATAGGTTCGGTCGTAGGTCCACACCCCTATCCAGATTTAGTAACTAAACTGCAAGCTGTGATTTCTGAAGAAGTTGAAGATCAATTACTCCAAGCTGAAGGGACGAAAACCCCAGATCATGTAATTGCTTGTGTAGGTGGCGGAAGTAATGCTGCTGGAATTTATTATCAATTTTTAGAAAATCCTAAGGTAAACATCATAGCCGTTGAAGCCGAAGGAAAAGGCCTATTGACCGGCGAAAGTGCTGCAACTACAAAGTTGGGACACTCGGGAATTATTCATGGGAGTAAAACTTTATTAATGCAGAACAAAGATGGGCAAATTACCGAACCTTATTCCATTTCGGCAGGCTTAGATTACCCAGGTATTGGCCCGATGCACGCCCATTTATTTGAAAGTAAACGTGCTGAATTTATTAGCATTACCGATGAAGATGCCATGAACGCAGGATTAGAATTAAGCCAAACTGAAGGTATTATTCCAGCGATAGAAACCGCACATGCCTTTGCTATTTTTAAGAAACGTGACTTTAAATCAGACGATATTTTAGTCTTTAATTGCTCTGGCCGTGGTGATAAAGATTTACAAACCTATACCGATTATTTTAAACTTACCAACTCATGAACAACCGAATTAACCAACGCTTAGCGAATCCTAAAAAGATCATATCCGTTTACTTTACCGCAGGCTATCCTGAAAAAGAGAACACCTTAGATGTGATTAAAGCTCTGGATCAAAGTGGTGTAGATATGATCGAAGTTGGATTGCCTTATAGCGATCCTTTAGCCGACGGGCCGACCATTCAACAAAGCTCTATGCAAGCTCTAAAAAACGGCATGAGTACAGCGGTATTATTTGAACAATTAAAAGACCTTAGACAACATACCGATATACCAGTGATTGTTATGGGGTATTTTAATGCAATGCTGCAATATGGTGTCGAAAACTTCTGTGAACACTGTCACCGCTGTGGCATTGATGGTATTATTATGCCAGACTTGCCGGTTGATATTTATACGGAAGACTATGAAGACCTTTTTAAAACTTACGAGCTTAGCTTTATTAGCTTGATTACCCCACAAACTTCAGAACAGCGCATCAAGCAAATTGATAAAGCTAGTAATAGCTTTATTTATATGGTAAGTTCAGCTTGTACTACGGGAAGTCAATCGGGATTTGGCCCTGCAGAATTGGACTATTTTAAACGTATCGATGCGATGAATTTAAAGCATAAACGTTTGGTGGGCTTT
>CBFHKB010000055.1:3734-14804 GCA_965656295.1 Psychroflexus sp. | reverse complement strand
AGTGATATAAGGCTATATGACTTTTTTGTGAAGCAATACTCATAAAAGCGAGAGGGTCTTCAGGATTAACATGATATCCTGGCGGATACAATTCATGTGGCACCACATAGCTAATCATGCTGTATTGAATACGCTCTTCAAAACCTGGTGGCAAATTAGTTTTAATAACTTTTCGAAGTTTATTGAAACTAGGTTGGCGTTGCTCTATAACCTGATCTAAGTAGTCTTGAACCGTCATAAATTATTTTAAATAAATCCCATCACCGTTTTTAATGGTAATCTGTTTATCCTTGTATAAACTACCTATGGCCTTTTTAAATGCCTTTTTACTTAAATTTAATTTATCATAAATAACTTCAGGTTTAGACTTGTCGTGTAATGGCAAAAAGCCGTCTGGAGTAGATTTTAATTGATCTATAATCAACTGAGCATTGGGTTCAATACTTTTATATCCGAATTTTTGTAAAGTAACATCTATTTTTTTATCAGCTCTAATTTTTTTTATGTAAGCCGTTAGACTGTCACCTGTATTTAAGGTCTTATAAACTTCATCTTGGTAAAGTAAACCTAAATGAATTTCATTTATAATCACATTATAACCAAGCTCTGTGGGGTTGGTTACAATAATTTGTACTTCTTCAAATTCTTCAACTGTTAATACAGAGTTATCTACAAATTTATTAACCTTGCTAGAAGCTACTAATCGATTGGTTTCTTCGTCTAGATAACAAAATATTAAATAGGTTTCGCCTTTAATCATTTTATAAGCTTGTTCCCTGTGTGGAACAAATAAGTGCTTTTCTAATCCCCAATCTAAAAAGGCACCAAAATCGTTGCTATCTACACAAGTTAGGACCGCAAATTCATCTAACTTGACTTTGGGCTCTAAGGTAGTGGCTACGGGACGTTCATCAAAATCTAAATATACAAACACCTCGATTTCATCACCGATCTCAAAACTCTTTGGCTTATACTTATTAGGTAACAAGACTTCATCTCCCGCATTATTTTTTAAAAATAAGCCCGGAGCAGTGTCGCGGTCAATCTCAAGATGATGTTTAATCCCTAATTCTAACATGTCAAAAATTTTGGCAAAGGTAAAGAAATTATAAAGAGGAAATAACTACTGGTCTACATTCCACCTCACTCGGTTCGCATAAGCTTTTAATAAGTAGTGATATTACTCTCTAAATAAAGACTGATTAATAAATGTAAAATACTGAAGTAAAACTTCATCATTCAACTCTGTAGGTGTAAATAACTCTAGGAGTTGAGGCGATTTTGAAGGCTCAAAAAAGCGACTTAATTCAAGCTCAGTTTCGGCTGAAGTTTTTGCGCTATGATAATCGAGTTGATACATCTCACATAATTGTTTTGCAGTGAGTTGGTGGCGCGTTTCGAAATAGTTATGAAAATAGTCTGCATGCTTATCTCCTGGTAAAATTCTAAAGATACCTCCACCTGAATTGTTAATCACAATAATTTTAAAATGCGGTGGTATATAGTTATTCCACAAGGCATTAGAGTCGTAAAAAAAGCTCAAATCGCCAGTAATTAGAGTAGTGGGTTGTTGACTACTTACCGCATGCCCGATTGCAGTTGACGTACTTCCATCAATCCCACTAGTGCCTCGATTTGCAAAAGCAATAACAGGTGTTTTAGAATCGAATAAGTTAGCATATCTTACTGTAGAGCTATTAGCAAAGTGAACATATTCACCTTTTGGTAAGGCCTTGAAAATTGAATGAAACACCTTAAAATCAGAGTGCTTAATGTTAGATATGTAAGACTCGCGAATATGTTCTAGTTGTTTTTTCTGCTTAAACCAATGTTCAAAATAAGTAGAACTTTGAGACATGTTAAGATGTGGCAAGGCCTGTTTAGAAAATTGCTTTACCGATGTTTTTAAATGCATTGGCGAAGTGAAAAAGGTATTAAGAGCTTCTTGTGGATGAACTTGATAATGAGAGTGAGGTGGATACGAGCGTAAGAATTTTTTAAGCTTTTTAGTAACTAACATGCCGCCAAAACTCAAAAGCAACTCAGGTTGTAATCCCTTAAAGTAGGCTTCTTTATCCTTGAGTTGTTCAAGCGGGGCAATTAAAGCATCTATGTTTTGAAAAAAATGCTGATGTGCAATATTAGAAGTCACCTCTGTCATCACAATAACAGATGGATCTTTAGCTAAAAACTGTAACAAATCCTCATCAAAATCGAAATTCGCATTAACACCAACAAGGACAAGTTTACGTTCTGCGGTATTCCAATCTGTAATAAAATTCTGAAGGTTTTGTTCAACGATATTTGTTTCCAGATTTAATTGTAAAGGCCTAACATTTGCTAATAACGAAGGTTCTTTGTGTAAGGTATGATACAAAGGCTCATCGAAAGCGGCGTTAATATGAATAGGCCTTTGTTGCTCAAAGGCTGCAGTAATAGCTTGATTTATTTGTGTCTGGTTATATTCAAAATCTAATGCAGCAATTTTCTCATGCGTATCATCTCTTAAATTAGCTGAATAAGCTACATGATCGCCAAAAAAATTCTTTTGCTTGATGGTTTGACCATCACCAATATCTAACAAATGTGATGGACGATCTGCTGAAACAACTGCTAGAGGAATATGACTATAATAAGCCTCTGTTACGGCAGGGTAATAATTTGCTAAAGCCGATCCCGAGGTGCAAACTACAGCAACAGGCTCTTGTAGATTTTGCGCCATTCCTAAGGCAAAGAAAGCGGCACAACGCTCATCAACAATACTGTAAGTCTTAATTGTTGGGTGGTTGGAAAACGCAATGGTTAAAGGTGCATTTCGTGATCCAGGGGAGATCACCACATGATTAATTTGATTTAACTCGAAGGTTTTTACAATTAGCTGCGCTGTGGCAATACTTGAATAAAGTTGACTCATAATACAAAGATAAACGAGTATACAATTGAGATCAAAAATCGAGGGCTAAGTTTAAAGCACATTTAACATGGTTTTTGCCTTGTTAAGGGTTTCTTGCCACTCATCCTTAGGATTACTTTTTTCAGTAATACCTCCTCCAACGTAGATTATAGATTGATGAGGCTTGAGCTGCATACATCGTAAATTTACAAATAGATGTGAACTGGTTATAATACTCTTAAAGACTTGATTTTCGGTGTTTTGCCTTCGGTTAGACCGTGTTTTTTCTTCTTTTAGATTAAGCTCTCCAAAGAAACCAGTATAATATTCCCGTTCATAATGCTCGTTTTGTTCTAAAAAATCTGTAGCGGACTTCACAGGTAAGCCACAAACAGCTGGAGTTGGATGTAAATCTTTGATAATTTGCCCTAAATGTTCCGGATTTACAACAGCTTTAATTGACGTTTTTAAGTGCAAAAGACTTCCAGCTTTAGCTTGTTGAACATCACTTTGTTTAACTGTTTTACAATAGCGGCTTAATTGACCTACAATGTGCCGAGTTACAAAAGCCTGCTCTTCAAACTCTTTTGTGGTAAACGGATATTGCTCAATTTCAGAAGTTTTTCTTGTGCCTGCTAACGCCATTGTTTGGAGCTGAGCTCGGTTAAGCTTTAAAAAAATTTCTGGAGAAGCACCAGCCCATAATCCCACCTCTGGATGAAACCAAACATAAGCCATCGCATCTGGATACTCATGCACTAATCTGTGAGCCAATGCTGGAAAATCGGTCACTTCAACTGGTAACTTAATAGGCCTAGACGTGACTACTTTTTCTAAGGATGAATGTTCTATTTCGTGCACCGCTTTTTTAACGAGCTCTTGGTAATGTTCAGCTTCAGCTAAATTTACAGGTAAATTAGGTCGTGTGGTTGGCTTTGGTGAATACTCGGCAAACTCTTTAAACGAAAACTGAAACCGTTGACATTCAGATTCAGGAAAAATTATTGGCTCTTGATCCTTATTAAATGGAGCAAAAACAAAGCCTTGATCGGTTGCCATGCTTGAAACATGAAACACTTTAGAGTTACGTTGAAGGCAAACCTTAACCGATTGGTGGTGTGGCTCGTGATAAACCACAAAGGGTAAACGAGCTTGATATTGACGCTCAATAAGACTTGAAAACTGTTTCATACTAAGATTTTGGTAAGGCTATGGTCGTCAATTTTACAGCTGAAATTAAGCTGCCATCTATATTGGTAAGTTTAATATCCCAAACCTGGGTAGTGCGACCTTTATGAATAAACGTTGCCTTAGCAAACACATCACCATCTTTAAGGCTTCTCACATGATTAGCAGAAATTTCAAGACCTCTGATCATAAATTTTTGAGTATCTAAAAACACAAAGCAAGCGGCACTTCCTACACTTTCGGCAAGTGCTACCATAGCACCACCGTGTAAAACACCATCGGGCTGATGAACTTTTGGTGTAACTGGCATTTTAGCCACTAAGAAATCTTCACCGACATCTACATAAGTAATATCTAAGGTTTCCATTAAGGTGTTTTCGCAAAAGGCATTGCAGGTTTTTAAGATCTCAGACTTCGATTTATTCATGCTTTATTGTTTATTTGCAGTAAAATTACAAAAGCTTTTTGATAATGGCCATGATTGAAAAAAAGGTAAGTTATACAACGCAAAATACCTATTCTATTATAAACGAAATAAGCCTGGCAACTCAAAAGGTTTGGATCGCTTGCCATGGTATTGGATATTTAAGTAAATACTTTATACGATATTTTAAGAATTTTGATCAGGATACGTGTGTTATTGCCCCGCAAGCACCATCAAAGTATTACCAAAATAATCAATTTAAATACGTGGGCGCGTCTTGGTTAACGCGAGAAAATACAGCATTAGATCTAGAAAATGTACTTAATTATTTAGATGAAATTTATAGGACTGAAAGCTTAAAGCATTTACCATTGTACCTCATGGGTTATTCTCAAGGCGTTTCTATTATCACACGCTGGCTTGCCAAACGCAAGATTTCTTGCGAAGGTTTAGTCTTACATTCTGGAAGCATTCCTCAAGAATTTATAGCAGAAGATTTTACATCTAAAATCAAGACACAAGTGCATTTAATTTATGGTACTAATGATGAATATATCCATTCTGAACACTTAGAAGCTCAATTGAAGTATGCACAAGGCCTTTTCGGTAATCAATTAAAATTACATTCATTTGAAGGCAAACACGTTGTTAACACTGAAATCTTAGAAACTATAAATAACAGCTAAAAAATAGGCTTAACTATTTATTTGCTAAACGCAGTTTAGGATCAAAAGTGATTAAAACCGGTACCTGATCCCTAAGGCTAAATCGAATTCTAAATCGTCTCGGTAATCACCGAAACCTAATTCTGGACGCGTATCTATAGACAACTGAAGTGGAATTTCATCAAAATTATAAGAAATACCTATTTGGCCTGCGACGAGTAAAAAAGTTTCATCATCACTCACGTTTGGTCCGTTGGGAATACGTATATCATACTCATAACTCCCTAAACCGGCACCAGCACCAGCGTACCAATTAAAATTGCCTTCTAAATTCCAAACCCATTGGTATACACCTGTTAATTTAAAACCATCAAAATCATCACCACTTCTAAAGCCTAAATCAATCTCTAGCCGATTTGCTTCAGTTAAACCTAATTGATAGGACACTTCAGTGCCAAAACCATCGCCATCTCCCAAACGCAAACCTAGTGCATGCTTAGAAAATTCTTGAGCTTGGGCACCAAACCCCAAAAAAAATAAAAAAATTAAACTCCAAAATAAATTTGTCATTTTCATCATAATAGTTTTCAACAAATGTAAGCTTTGGAATTTTCGAAACACAATAGTTTAAATCAAACTTTTCTTAAATAAGCTAAGAATTGAAATCTGAAATTAGTTGATGGTTAGAACTTAGGAAACCTTGAAGATTCTTTTTAGCTTTTGTTCTACAATAGGTATTCCAGTTAGCTGCAATTGGGACAACCTGAACCATAGCTTGATTAGAATTTGTTTGATGAACCACAAAACCTGTAGTTTGATAATTAAAAAACCGTTGCTTTGTTACAATGCATTTAAAATACTGTTCGGTTACGTTCACATACGTTAGTTGATGTTGAAGCGATACATGTTCTAGAAGTTGAGTGAAATTTTGATGCTCTTCCATGCTAATATTAAAAACGTGCACATCAGTTAAATGTGAGGCTTCTAGTAAATTAGAGGACATGAAATTAAAGGCTTTTCGAGTCGTGAAATAAAATCCCAGGGTTGAAATAACATACAGCACTATAAAGTTAAACAAGTAGTCTTGCCAAGTATTAAACAAACTATAATCAACTAATTGGCCTAATAGCAGTAATCCACCATAAATTAAACTTACATAAATGAAGTTAAGCTGGGCAATTTTTAAAAAGTAACTCATAAATTTGATTGTGTTTTAAGTTGTTTTATTTCAGCTTTAAGCTGTTTTACTTCTTTTCTAGAAGCATAATAACTCAATATAAAGTAACAAATTACTAAAAGACTTCTAATTGAAGTCCAATCAACAGTTGTGTTAATGTCAATAGATAAAACATCAAGAACCCATAAAACTAAAAATAAGACCAGTGAACTATTGGCTAATAATTTTAAATAACGAATCATTAATTATCTAGTTTGAGGTTTAAAATAAGATTTTTTTATAACTATAGCCTAATAAAAGTTTTAAACTTACATTACCAATGATTAGGGTTAACTATACTCTAAACTAAAAATAGTCGCAAGAATAATTATCATGTTTGAGTATCTAAAGGTTGAAACGAAAGTATTACTTTTTAAGCATTTAAATAACTAATAAAGCCATCATACCTAAAATATGTGATAATTTTGTTTCTTTGTAATTAGAACAGCTAACAATTTACATGCCCAAAAAAAAACCAAAAATTAGTGGTTTAATTATTACGCTTAACGAAGCTAATAATATTGTTGAAGTCATTAAAAATTTAGACTTTGTAGATGAGATTATCGTTGTAGACTCATATTCTTCAGATGAGACGGTTTACTTAGCTGAAAAATTTCCGAAGGTTAAAATCATTCAAAACAAATTTGACAATTTTACAGACCAGCGCAACCTGGCTTTAGATCATGCACAGCACGAATGGATTTTATTTTTAGATGCTGATGAACGTTTAACCGATGAGCTAAAAAAAGAAATAATTAGCGAGGTAAGCCAACCTGATACTTTTGAGGCTTATTACTTTAAACGTAAATTTATATTTAAAAATAAGCCTTTACATTTTAGTGGATGGCAAACCGATAAAAACATACGGCTTTTTAAGAACTCTAAATGCCGCTATACTAAAGAACGCCTAGTTCATGAAATTCTAGATGTGACTGGTAAAACAAACACATTACAACACAAACTTATTCATTATTCTTATATTAATTATAGCAGTTATAGATGTAAAATGATAAGCTATGCTTCCCTAAAGGCTAAAGAGTTATTTTTCAAAAATGTAAAGCCTAACGCGTTTCATTTTTACATTAAACCCGCCTATAAGTTTTTGCACAGCTATTTAATTAGACTTGGTATTTTAGACGGTAAAAGAGGCTTAATTATTTGTTACCTAAATGCGCTCAGTGTTTACTACCGTTACCCCGAATTAAAACGCTTACATAAACAAGCACAAATAGAATTACAAAAAAGTGCTAACGGCCTTTAATTTTTCGCTTTAAGGCTTGTTTTTTATGAAACTTCCGTTGAAATTCATGGGTGTAAAACCAGAGTTTTTCAAAAATTTCAGACTCACTGGCTTGATAATGTTTAGCATATTCATTAGCTATTACTTTAACCATAGATTGGTGAGGAGTTAAACGGCTTAAGTTCTTCATGCGAGCGTCAAAGTCAAGCGATCTAAAACGCATACGATTAAGATCGACCAACTTAAAAGTGAGTTCACCATTAGCTTCAACATAAATCAAAGTGTTTCCTGGGGAATGATCTAAGAATTCAACCTGTTTATTATGCAACTCTAAAGAGAAACGGGTAAAAGCGCGTAAAATCGTATCGTAATTCGCAATTGTTTTTGTTTCAACTTCAGCTTGAGTTACTAAATCCCGGAAGGTGTAGTTGGGCACGTCGTGATGACTAATATAAAAAGACTGCTTTAAACCAAACCAAGAATAAAATTCGATAAATCCAACAGGTTCTGGCGTACCGATGCCTTTAGACTTTAATTGATTAGCGTAAATAAACGAACGCTTGGCCTTAGATTCACGAACATACCGATAAGCAAATTGATTGATTAAATTAGGTATTTTAAAAGACTTAAAATTGAGCGTTTGCCCATGGCATTTAATTAGTCTAATTACATTTCTGTCGCCATTACCAAATAATTCTCCACGAGTTTTAAAGTGTTGAATATGGTCAATTAATTCGGTTTTATAAACTTGGTAAGCTGACGTAAATTCTGCTTTCATTTTTGACAAAAAACCACAAATTTAGATTTATATCACTTATAACACTACATAATCTATATTATTTTACGAAAGTTAAAAAGTTGTTTACTTTTGCTTAAAAGTTAATTATGCCTAACAATCCTAAATGTAGCTTAATCACACCGACTTATAATTGGCCTGAAGCTCTAGAACTTTTACTACTTAGTATTAAGCAACAAAAGGTGTTACCTGACGAAGTTATTATTGCAGATGATGGCTCTACAAAAGAAACTAAACATTTGATTGAGGCGTTTCAAGTTAATTTTCCTGTACCTTTAATTCATGTTTGGCATCAAGACCAAGGCAATAGAAAACCACGAATAATGAATAAAGCTATTGCAAAAGCAACACATGACTACATTATTGAGATTGATGGTGACATTATAATGCATTGCAACTTTGTAAAAGACCATTTAAAGTTTGCAGCCAAAGGCTATTACTTATACGGTTCACGTGCAAATATTCAACAATCTCACTTAGGTGAAATCTTCAGAAACCAACAAATCCATTTTAATTATTTTTCTAAAGGCATTAAAAAACGTGGGCGTACTATACACTTACCTATACTCACTCAATTTTATAAGCCCGTTAAAGAACGTTCTAAAAAATTAAGAGGCTGCAATATGTCGTTTTGGCGAGATGACTTTATAAAAGTCAATGGCTTTAATGAAAACCTAGTAGGTTGGGGTATAGACGACTCTGAAATGATTCAACGTTTACACAATATTGGTATTAAAGGTAAACGCTTAAAATTTTCAGGATTGGCTTATCATATTTACCACAAAGAGCAGTCTAAATCACATATTGATCTTAATAAAGAAATTGAAAACCAAACTACAAAAGAAAAACGCCAACGTTGCGAAAAAGGAATTGATCAATTTCTATGAGTTGTAAATTTTAATTAATTCGTTAGCTTGGCGAACTGAATTAAATTTTTGCTCGACCAAACTTTTATTTTTTGGTAGCTGACTTATAAATAAACTAGGCTCTTCTTGAAGCTTCTCTATACAATCTGCCATTTTTTTAAAATCTTTTGAGTTGACTAAAAAACCATTTATGCCATCTCTTATTATATCTTCTGCAATACCAACACGCGTTGAGATAATATTAGTTTTAAAGTAAAATGCTTCAATTAGCGAGGTTGGGCCACCTTCACGTTGAGATGTTAGCAAAAAAACATCAAAAAATCTATTAAAATTGTAAGCATGTTCTTTCGCTCCTAAAAATGAAAAATGTTGACTAAGATTTAAATCGATTATTTTTTGTTGAAGGTTTAACGTTAATTTTGAAAAACTTCCAATTTGATAAAAATGAATGTTTGAGTTGTTTCGTTGATTAATAAGCTCATTTGCAACTTCAATTAAACTATCTAAGTCTTTTGCAGCAGAATGGTTAGCAATGTTACCTACAACGAATTTAGTAGAATCAATTAATGAATGATAATCTCTATGAGTAAATTCAAGATCAAATGAATCATTAACTACAGATAATTTATGTTGGTTTTTCAGAGTTAACATCGGCTTAAAATGATGTTTTACAAAATTTGAAACACAAACTATATGGTCAATTGAGTTTGAATTATACTTCAATTTACTCAAGTGACTTGAACTATTACTAATCCCTTTTTTTTCAAACACCACTTTTGCATTAATGACTTTAAAAAGTGAAGCATAAAAACACAATGTTAGCGAACAACTTGTATGTAAGTGAATCACATCAGGTCTAAATTTTTGAATTACTTCATAAAACCGACCAATATTTTTAATTGATTTTAGTTTTGCTGTTTTGGAGGCAAAAAATTGAATTTGAACATCAAGTGCTTTTTCTTCTACTGGTGTATTTTTAACACCTAAAATAGCATTTTCAAAATGATGAAGGTGAGTAACTAAATTAAACAACTGTTGCTCATTACCACCCCAAGAACCTGCACCAGAAACATGTAATATTTTCATTTTTGATAATCTTGAAACAAAGATATAGTAAATTTGTAGCATCAGTTAAATAACCTAACTGCTTTTATTAATCGTGATATCTTAAAAATAAAGATTCTTAACAACTTCAATAAGAATTAGTTATTCCTAATATATTCATATTTAAAGCAACTAATTTATGTGCCGCCAAAGCTGAAACAGTAAAAAATGTATCAATTCTAGGTTATGAAAATTCTAAGATACTAACTTAACTTTTTGAAACTATTGAAGTTTTAAAAACACTTAAAAGCTAAACTGAGTTTGATTAAGAATTAAAAAAAATTCAACCTATTGATTTTAATGATAATAGTCGATTATTCATAAAACAAGTCCAAAAAGACTTTTATAAAGCTCATCATATTCCAACCTCGACACATCAAAATTTCGATTCAAAACAAGCTTTAGTTCAGTCTCTTGAATCTGGATTGATAGATCTTCCAAAGGTCTGGAAAGCCGCAACGGGCGGTTATGACGGTAAAGGTGTCCAAGTTTTGCGAGATAAAGTTGACCTTATAGAATTACCTGAAGTCGCTTGCGTTTTAGAAGATGTGGTAGATTTTAAAACCGAACTAGCTGTTATAGTGGCACGGAATTCTGCTGGCGAAGTTAAATCTTACCCGGTAGTTGAAATGGAGTTTCACCCTGAAGCTAATCAAGTTGAATATGTATTATGCCCAC
>CBFHKB010000055.1:0-3724 GCA_965656295.1 Psychroflexus sp. | reverse complement strand
AAAAGCACGTCATTTAGCCGAAACAATTTCTGCTAAATTTAAGCATGTTGGTTTACTAGCGGTCGAATTATTTTTGACCCATAACAATGAAGTTTTAGTTAACGAAGTAGCTCCAAGACCTCATAATTCTGGTCATTTTTCAATAGAAGGGAGTTATACTAATCAGTTTGAGCAGCATTTAAGAGCAGTCTTGAACTTACCCTTAGGTGACACTTCTACTAAACAGTCAGCTGTGATGGTGAATTTAGTAGGTGATGAACATTATCAAGGTCCAGTGCATTACCAAAACATCCATCACATTTTAGCCTTAAAAGGCGTAACGCCTCATATTTATGGCAAAAAACAAACGCGACCTTTTCGAAAAATGGGACATGTAACGGTGGTGAACCAATCCATTGACGAAGCGCGACGTATCGCCGAAAAAGTTAAATCTCAATTAAACGTTATTTCAAATGAAAACGCCTAAAGTAGCCATAGTGATGGGAAGCAAAAGTGATCTTCCTGTGATGCAAGATGCCATTACATTTTTAAAAGAATTTAATATCGATGTTACAGTCGATGTGGTGTCTGCGCATCGAACTCCAGAAAAAATGGTAGATTTTGCAAAAACCGCCCATGATAAAGGGATCAATGTAATTATCGCAGGCGCTGGTGGTGCAGCACATTTACCAGGTATGATTGCTTCGTTAACGCCACTACCAGTTATAGGAGTGCCTGTAAAATCCAGTAACTCTATTGATGGGTGGGATTCGGTGTTATCAATTTTACAAATGCCTAATGGCGTGCCTGTTGCTACAGTTGCATTAAATGCAGCTAAAAATGCAGGTATTTTAGCCGCTCAAATTATAGGAGCAACCAACCATAAACTCCAAAATCAATTAGTTGAGTATAAAAACTCATTAAAGCAAAAGGTAGAGCAAATGTCTCAGGATGTTAAAAATAGGCTGTAAACTTAGATTTTAGCTATCTTTAAGTTTAAAACGTATGATGCGACAAAAAATAGGATTTTTTTTAGCCTTAGTTACTACTCTCATTTTGGCGTCATGTTCGTCGCCTAAAGTAGCTTTTGATTATGATGAAACGGTAAATTTTAGCCAGTATCAAACCTATAATATTTACCCTATTCAAGATAGTTTGATGTCTGATTTAGACAAAAAACGAATCTTAACCACTTTAAACGATTCTCTTCAAGGGTATGGGTTACAAAAAAAGCTAATTCCCGATTTTAATGTTAATGTTTTTGCCGAAGCTTATCAAAGCGTATCGACTAATTTTGTAGGTGTAGGTCTTGGTTCGTTTGGTGGAGTTGTAGGAGGTGGTATTAATGGAAATATTCCTCTACAATCAACTAAAAATAAGTATGCTATAACTATTGAATTTATTGACGGACTTACCAAAAGTTTGTTTTGGCAAGCTGTTGTAGAAACCTCTCAGCACAAACTAGATGATCCTGAAGAGCGTACAGAAATGCTAAAAACATTGATTGGTCTTGCTCTACAAAAGTATCCTGGCTTTTATCCCGATTTAGTTGAAGATTAGCAGGCTTGCTTTAAATTTGATTTCCTAACTTTGTTATTCGATACGGTTTTATGACTTCAACTTATCTAGCTGCATTCACGTTTTTTTAATATGTCAAGCTGTTGAAGCTTTTTAACCAAATAATATACTATGAAAAGTTTTCTACCTAAAGATATCACAACAGCACAATTGCATGGCCTTTTATTAGGTTCTGTGGGGCCGCGTCCTATTGCCTTTGCAAGTACTGTAAATAGTGATGGTCAACCTAATTTATCGCCTTACAGTTTTTTTAACACCTTTAGTGCAAATCCACCTATATTGGTTTTTTCGCCAGCAAGACGGGTTCGAAATAATACTACCAAACATACCTTAGAAAATTGTTTGGCTACTAAAGAAGTAGTGATAAATGTAGTTAATTATGCTATTGTACAACAAATGTCTTTATCAAGTACCGAATATCCTGAAGGTGTTAACGAATTTGAGAAAAGTGGTCTAAGTATGCAGGCTTCAGAATTGGTTAAAGCGCCACGTGTTGCAGAATCACCTGTTCAGTTTGAATGTAAGGTGAATGAAGTTGTTGCTTTAGGGCAGGAAGGCGGTGCAGGAAACTTAGTGATTTGTGAAGTTTTAAAACTTCACGTTCAAGAACATTTATTAAATGAAGATTTAAAAATAGACCAACACCAAATTGATTTGGTGGCACGTATGGGCGGTAACTGGTATACTAGAGCCAACCAAGGCATGTTTGAAGTCGACAAACCTTTATCTAAATTAGGGATTGGCGTCGATCAAATACCACAACACATTAGGTTAAGTGAAGTGTTAACGGGGAATGATCTTGGCAAACTAGCTAACGTAGAGACATTGCCAAGTCCAGATGAAGTAAAAGCCTTTATTAAAGAAAAAGATTTGGCTGTATTTATAGAAACAACCGATGATAAACAACGGCATTTAGTTGCCCAAGAGTATTTAAGTGAACACCAAGTGTTAGACGCTTGGAAAATATTATTAGCAAAATAAGTTATATCGTATGGAAATTCAAGGAAAGATTAAAGTATTAGGAGAAACCAAAGAATTTGGTAGTAATGGTTTTAGGAAACGAGAAGTGGTTGTAACCACGGAAGAGCAATATCCTCAGCATATTTTAGTTGAATTTGTTCAAGATAAAACCGATATTCTCGATCAGTATGCCGTTGGTCAACTTGTGAAAATTGGTATTAATTTACGTGGTCGTGAATGGGTAAGTCCGCAAGGAGAGACAAAGTTTTTTAACTCTATTCAAGGCTGGCGTATCGAAGCGGTGAATCAAAATGCAGGGCAACAAGCACCGCCGGTTGCTCCAGATGACCAATTTGAGCCTGTGACAGATTTAAATGAAGAAGACGAAGATGATTTACCATTCTAATTAAGCCTTCATTTTTAGTATATTTAAGCCTCATTATTGAGGCTTTTTTTATGAATGTACCATTATATTTAAGTCGGTTTTTAGAGCGTTTTTTACCATCGCCTTTAGCAATTGCCATTATTTTAACGCTATTAAGCTTTGGCTTAGCATTGGGTTTAACCACGAATACAACCGAAGGTTGGCATATGGTGCAACTGCTTCAATTTTGGCACGATGGTATTTTTAACGCTAATTTAATTGTGTTTGCTTACCAAATGATGCTTATTTTAGTTTTAGGACATATACTTGTTTTAAGCCAACCTGTACAAGCGGTTTTTAAATTTCTATTAAACTATGTAACACACCAAAGTTCGGCAATTATTGTCGTAAGCGTGTTTACAATGCTTGCTGGCTTTTTAAATTGGGGGTTAGGTTTAATTTTTGGTGCTATTTTGGCGCGTAAAGTTGGAGAACACGCTTACCAGAAAGGTTTTTCGCTTAACTACCCATTAATTTGTGCGTTGGGCTATAGCGGTATGATGATTTGGCATGGAGGAATGAGTGGTTCAGCGACCATTAAAGTGGCCGAAGCTGGCCATTTAGCTTCTTTAGTTCCCGAATTTTCTAATCAACTACCAAATCTCATCTCCACTGCCGAAACAACCTTTAGTTGGCAAAACATCAGCTTATTCGTGTTAGTTTTAGTTATAGTTCCTTGTGTGTTTTTATTCATTAAACCTAAAACTTCAGCAGTAAACGCTTATCGACAACTATTACAGCAATCATCTTTTACGACTAAAATCAATTCGACTCATCAGTTTC
>CBFHKB010000054.1:0-14835 GCA_965656295.1 Psychroflexus sp. | reverse complement strand
TAAAAACTACAAAAAGACGCTTCATAATAATTAAATTTTAAATAAAAATAAATATAATTAACGACTTGTAACAGTTACTGCTGCTAAAACATCAATTTTTTGATCTGTAATTTTGATTTCATTAAAATTTAGATTGTTATAATAAACTAGATGCCATCGCTTGTAGTTATATTCTAATGCAGTCAAATTTTCGACCCAATCGCCAGAATTTAAATACAAACAGGTACCATGTTCTGTAACTTTTCGTTTAATAACCGGTTGGTGTATATGGCCGCAAATCACATAATTATAATTGTTTTCAATGGC
Source organism: Psychroflexus sp. (assembly GCA_965656295.1). Classification (GTDB taxonomy): domain Bacteria; phylum Bacteroidota; class Bacteroidia; order Flavobacteriales; family Flavobacteriaceae; genus Psychroflexus. The sequence goes on along the minus strand of CBFHKB010000054.1, from coordinate 14,529 downwards.
TAACAAGCAAGCCACATGTTCAAAATCATTTATATACTTTACAGCTTTTTTTACACTTGCTTTGATTTTTTTTGAGAGTGACAGCTTTTCTTTACCACAACATTGCAAACACCAATTTAGTGCTCGGTTAATTTTGATTAATATATCGTATCCATATCCGCCGATTTTTGCTATAAACTTAGCATTCTGAATTGAAATATCAAATACATCGCCATGAAAAAACCACGCTTTTTTACCATTTAACTCTAAAACTAATTTATCGACTAATTTTAAATTTCCCATTGTAAAGTCCGAGAATTTACGAAGCAGTTCATCATGATTCCCTGTGATGTAATAAACTTTCGTTCCATGAGTTGATAAATCAATTATTTTTTTTATCACATTTAAATGTGATTTTGGAAAATACTGCTTTCTAAATTGCCAAATATCAATAATATCACCATTAAGTACAAGAGTCTTTGGGTTTATAGACTCTAAGTAATTAAGTAATTCTTTTGCATGACACCCATAAGTTCCAAGGTGGATATCAGAGAGTACAACTAAATCAAGATCTCGTTTTATCAAAGCTATTGGTTTTACTTTCAAAACAATAGCTTTAAATAATTATAACCTAAAAACTGAAGTTATGAATTAACTAACTTCTAGTTATCAAATAGTTTAGAGGCATAGCTGAATGTTAAGTTAGGATTACCGCGACTCACTTTAGTAATTTGTTGAAATCACTTACATTTGCTGAAAACTGAATATGGCAAGTAATTCATTTGGAACCCAGCTGAAGTTAACAAGCTATGGAGAATCTCATGGCGTTTCTATTGGAGGAATACTTGATGGTGTCCCGAGTGGAATTGCTCTCGATTTGGATCAAATACAACTTGAACTTGACCGAAGGAAACCAGGTCAATCAGCTATTGTCACACAACGTAAAGAGTCTGATATTGTAATGTTCAAGTCAGGTATTTTTGAAGGTAAAACAACGGGTATGCCTATTGGTTTTGAAATTAAAAACGCCGATCAAAAATCGAAAGATTACAGCCATATAAAAGATATTTATCGCCCGAGTCATGCTGATTTTACGTACTCAAAAAAATATGGCGAACGAGATTATCGTGGTGGAGGACGCTCCAGTGCTAGAGAAACGGCTAATTGGGTGGTTGCAGGCGCTATTGCAAAACAAATTATAAGCCGTGTAAGTATTACAGCTTACACCTATTCGGTTGGTGAGTTAGCTTTATCGCAAGAACATCGTTTAGATTTTGATGTTATAGAACAAAATCCTGTACGTTGTCCTCATGCCGAACTAGCTAAACAAATGGAAACCTACATCAAGTCAATTCGAAAAGATGGTGATACGATTGGCGGCATTGTAAAATGTGAAGTTTCGGGTGTTCCTATTGGCTTAGGCGAACCTATATTTGAAAAACTACATGCCAACTTAGCAAAGGCAATGCTTAGCATTAACGCCGTAAAAGGCTTTGAATATGGTTCTGGTTTTCAAGGTACGCAGCTAAGAGGATCCCAGCATAATGATGAAATCTTAAATGATGAAACTACTAAAACTAACTTTAGCGGTGGCATTCAAGGCGGCATTAGCAACGGGATGCCCATCGAATTTAAAGTAGCGTTTAAGCCCGTGGCGACTATCATGAAATCACAAGAAAGCATCAACACATTAAATCAAAATGTAAATGTTGAAGGTAAAGGACGTCATGATCCGTGCGTAGTTCCTAGAGCTATTCCTATTGTAGAAGCCATGACAGCACTAGTTCTGGCAGATGCTTACCTCATTAATAAAATAAATCAACAAGACTTATGAAAAAATTAGCCTTACACTGGCAAATCTTAATCGGTATGCTTGCAGGTGTTATTTTCGCCTTAGTCCTAACTAACTTTAGTTGGGGAAGCGATTTTATAACCGATTGGATTAAACCTTTTGGAAGTATTTTTATTAAATCGCTTAAGCTTATTGCTGTTCCCTTAATTTTAGCTTCACTCATCAAAGGTGTGTCTGATTTAAAAGATATCTCTAGCTTATCTAAAATGGGATTTCGAACCATTTTAACATATATCGCGACAACAGTAATTGCGGTAACGATAGGTTTAGGTGTCGTAAATTTATTTGAACCTGGTAAAAGTATAGATCAAGACACAAGAGATGAGTTGGTTGAAAGTTATGGTGGTGATGCTGAATTAAGACAAAAAGATGCCGAAAAACAAAAAAATGCAGGGCCATTACAAGCCTTAGAAGACCTTGTACCCGATAATATCTTTGGAGCGGCTTCAAAAAATGGAAATATGCTTCAAGTGATTTTCTTTTCTATTTTCTTTGGGATTGGAATGATTTTAATTCCTGAAAAAAAAGCACAACCTGTTAAAGACTTTTTTGATGCTCTTAATGAAGTCATTTTAAAGATGATAGACCTCATTATGCTATTTGCACCTTATGGTGTATTTGCTTTGCTAGCAGCTTTAGTGGTCGAAGCACCAAGCGCCGATTTATTTACGGCTTTACTGTTTTACTCTGCTTGTGTCGTGTTTGGTTTAGTTATTATGATTGCTATTTACACTTTACTTGTTTGGATTTTCACTAAAAAAACACCACGTTTTTTCATCAACGGGATTTCACCTGCTCAATTATTAGCCTTATCTACGAGCTCTAGTGCAGCTACCTTACCAGTCACCATGGAACGTGTTGAAGAACACTTAGGTGTAGATCGACAAGTATCTAGTTTTGTATTACCTATTGGTGCCACTATAAATATGGATGGTACAAGCCTTTATCAGGCTGTAGCTGCAGTTTTTATCGCTCAAGCCTTTGGAATGGATTTAAATTTTGCCACTCAATTAGGTATTATCGCCACGGCAACTTTAGCTTCTATTGGTTCTGCAGCAGTGCCAGGTGCTGGCATGGTTATGTTAGTTATTGTGTTAGGTCAAGCTGGAATACCTGAAGCTGGACTAGCTTTAATTTTTGCCGTAGATCGACCTTTAGATATGGTAAGGACATCAGTTAATGTGACTGGCGATGCTGCTGTTTCCATGATAGTCGCAAAATCACAAGACAAACTTCATGATCCAATGGTTAAAAACTGGGATGACAATTATAAAAAAGAGTCTGAATAAGACATTAAAAAAGCCCGATTTAGCATCGGGCTTTTTAATTGAACTCAGTTGAAATTTAAGCTTTTAAATCTTCCGTTTGATTTCTGAACACTAAGGTTTGATTGAATTCATCTAATAAGATTATACTATCTGTCGTGATGTTTTGAGCAAGTATTTCTTTCGACAACTTATTTAGTACTTCTTTTTGTATGGTTCGTTTAACAGGCCTAGCACCATATTGAGGGTCGAAACCAATCTTAGACAAATAATCAATAGCTTGTTCTGTAGCGTCAATCGTGATGTTTTGTTTATTGAGCATTTGCTTCATTTGCTTAAGTTGAAGTTTAACAATAGACTTAATATCTTCTTTTGATAATGGTGTAAACATCACTACATCATCAATTCTATTCAAAAATTCTGGCCTTACGCTTTGTTTTAGTAAACCCATTACATCCACTTTTGCTGCTTCCATTGCTGAGTTGACATCAGGATTAGCATCAAATTTTTCTTGTATAATATGGCTGCCAATATTAGAGGTCATCACAATAATTGTGTTTTTAAAATCAGCTACACGGCCTTTATTATCGGTTAAACGACCTTCATCTAAGACTTGCAGCAGTATATTAAAGGTGTCGGGGTGAGCTTTTTCAATTTCGTCTAAGAGCACTACTGAGTATGGTCTACGTCTTACCGCTTCAGTTAGTTGTCCACCTTCATCATACCCAACATATCCGGGAGGCGCACCTACTAATCGGGATACTGCATGTCGCTCTTGATATTCGCTCATGTCGATCCTTGTCATGGCTTGTTCATCATCAAACAGGTAGTTGGCTAAGGCTTTAGCTAGTTCCGTTTTACCTACACCGGTCGTTCCTAAGAACAAAAATGAACCAATAGGCTTGTTTTGATCTTGTAAACCCGCACGACTTCGTCTTACAGCATCTGATACGGCTTTTATAGCTTCATCTTGACCTATCACTCGTTTATGTAATTCATCTTCTAATTGTAATAGTTTTTCACGTTCGGTTTGTAACATTTTTGTGACTGGAATTCCAGTCCATTTCGCGACAACTTCAGCGATATCTTCATAGTCTACCTCTTCTTTAATTAGGGTATGTTCCGTTTTTTGATTTTCGACCTGATCTTGTAATTGTTCGAGTTTGGTTTGTGTTTCTTTTACTTTTCCATATCTAATTTCAGCTACTTTACCATAATCGCCTTCACGTTCAGCACGTTCAGCTTCAAGCTTATAATTTTCAAGATCTGTTTTGCATTGTTGAATTTGGTCGACTACATCTTTTTCATTCTTCCACTTAGCATGTAAGGTGTTGCGTTGATCCTTCAATTCTGCCAAATCGGCTCGTAAGGATTTTAGCTTTACATCATCTTTTTCTCGCTTAATGGCTTCAATTTCAATTTCAAGTTGCATGATTTTACGATCAAGCACATCTAATTCTTCTGGTTTAGAATTAATTTCCATACGCAATTTGGAAGCTGATTCGTCCATTAAATCAATCGCTTTGTCAGGTAAAAATCGATTAGTGATGTAGCGTTGCGATAACTCTACAGCGGCAATAATTGCTTCATCTTTAATCCTTACTTTATGGTGGGTTTCATATTTTTCTTTGATCCCACGTAAAATTGAAATTGCGCTTTCGGTATCAGGTTCATTCACAATAACTTTCTGGAAACGACGCTCGAGTGCTTTATCTTTTTCAAAGTATTTTTGAAACTCATCTAAAGTGGTTGCACCTATAGCTCTTAGCTCGCCTCGGGCTAGGGCAGGTTTTAAAATATTCGCTGCATCCATTGCGCCTTCGCCGCCACCTGCACCAACTAAGGTATGAATTTCATCTATGAAGAGAACAATATCCCCATCACTTGTGGTTACTTCTTTTATAACCGATTTTAACCGCTCTTCAAACTCGCCTTTATATTTTGCGCCTGCAATAAGAGCGCCCATATCAAGGCTATAAATTTTCTTCGATTTTAAGTTTTCAGGAACGTCACCAGCTATAATTCGATGAGCTAAACCCTCGGCTATCGCCGTTTTACCTGTACCAGGCTCACCGACTAACATGGGGTTGTTTTTGGTACGGCGAGAGAGAATTTGTAAAATACGTCTTATTTCTTCATCCCGGCCAATAACAGGATCAAGTTTACCGTCTTCGGCTAATTGATTTAAATTATTAGCGTATTTCTCTAAAGAATTATAGTTGTCTTCGGCACTTTTTGACGTTACTTTTTCACCTTTTCGAAGCTCATTAATAGCCGCTTCGAGGGATTTAGTAGTGACGCCTTGGTCTTTTAAAATTTGGCTAACTTTTGATTTAGTGTTAAATATGGCTAAAATCAAGTGTTCGATAGACACAAATTCATCTTGACGTTTTTTAGCAATAATACTCGCTTCATTTAGAGCTGATCCTGCTTCTCTAGACCAAACTAAATTACCGCCATCAACCCTAGACAAGCTGTCTAAGCTTTTATCTAAAATTTGATTAAAAAGCGTTGTATTTACATTTAACTTTTTAAATATAAATGGTGTTACATTTTCATCAACTATAGTTATAGCTTTAAATACATGCTCAACTTCAATTTGTTGATGCTTACGTTCCTGTGCAAGCAGTTGTGCTTGCTGTATAACTTCTTGGGACTTTATGGTAAAATTTTCAAAATTCATGTTTTCTGTATTTATATTCAATTTAAATCAGTCAAATTACGTACCGAACAAAAAGCACGTCATTATGACATACATTAAGTTAAAAACAAGAGACATTTTGACATAAAAAAACGTCAAGCTATAATTAACTTGACGTTTTGTAGTTGGTTTAAACGGTTCATTAGAATTTCATCCCGATACCAAAACCAAGTATAGCAGGGTTTATATCAACTTCAGCTGGTATTACTAAGCCACTTGCTAAGTTATCTGCATCTACTTCAACATCGGTGCTTAAAAATATATATTTGAAATCTGCGTTTAAGAAAAATTTCTCGTTGATCATGTAATCAAATCCAATTTGAGTTGCAATTCCAAAGCTATTATCATAGCTTATTCCTTTAACCACAGAACCTTCATCTTCATTATAAAAGATGGTGTAGTTAACACCTGCACCAACATAAGGCTTAAAGTTATCAAAAACTTCGCGGTGGTATTGGAAGGTTAGTGTTGGAGGAAGTAACCAAACCTCACCTAAGTCGACATTAACACTTGTGCCTCCACCAACAGCAGAAATATCGGACCCTACGGTATTAACATTATGCTTAGCTGTACCTAAAATTAATTCGACTGCAAAATTCTTATCAAAAAAGTAGGTAAAATCAACTTCCGGTACAAAAGCCGTTGAAATATCAACATCACCGCCAATTACTCCAATACTTGCACTTTCGTTAGGCATAATATTTATACCTCTTAATCTTACTTGCCATCTAGAGAATTCCTCTGAATCGTTTTCTTGAGCAAAGGTCACAAATGGACTAAACAATAGTGCTACTAACACTGTAAATACTAATTTTTTCATGGTTATTGTTTATAATTATACGCACAAAATTAAGCCCGTAATGAGGCCAAAACTATGACATTTATCATAAACTAACACTTGTTAGTTTTTCTCTAAATTCTGCATTAAGTCAAAACACAGTTTATCAATGAGTTGCATATTGGGGTGGTAAGCTGAAACATTAGATAAAACAATAACCGAGGTTTTAGTCTCAGGATTAACTACCATGGTTGCTGTAAAACCACCCACGGCGCCATTATGCCAATACCAAGTGTTGCCTTTGCGTGTCTTTAATATTTGCCATCCTAAACCTATTTGTTGGCGTTCGTTAATCGTAAAAGTGGGTTCTAAACTTAGATTAATAGCCCTATTTTGCTGGCTCATAACGGCTTTTGAGAACTTGAGCATATCCTTAGCACTTGAATAAATATCGCCCACACCTTTTAAGGCGTCAAAGGTCCAATAGGAGGTAAGCTGCCCGCTAGCGTCTAAGCCTTTTATTATTTGAGACATCTCTTTAGGATCGCTTGTGGTTTGAGTCAAATTTAAAGGCTTTAAAATTTCAGTTTGTAAAAGCTCTTCATAAGGCGTTTCAGTGATCTGCTCTAAGCTATAACCCAATAAACCAACTCCTAAATTTGAATATTGATATGTTTTTTCGCCTAACTCAAGCTGTTTTAAATATGCAAATAGCTCTTTTTGCCCATAATTATAATAAGGATTACTTTGATTTTTAAAAGCACTTTCAGCAAAATTACTCGGTAAACGGGGCAAGCCTGAAGTGTGATTAGCTAAAGACTTTAATTGGATGGAGCTTTTAATTAAGGTATCAAAATGATCGATATTTTTAAGATCTTGATCAAGCTTTACTCTATTTTGAAGCGATAATTCAGCTAATAGAATTGAAGTAAATACTTTAGAGATTGAACCAATTTGAAATAGTTTCGTGGAATTTTCAACAGACTCAATACCAGTTACCGATTGCTTAAAGCCTAAGAACTCATCATTGCCTAGCTTGGAGTAAGCAACTGAAATTTGTGTTTCAGGTTGAAATTTCTCTAAGGTATTTTTTATGAATTGGGACGGTGTTTGTGCCTGGACTGAAGTTACTATAACCAGACATGCTAACAGGCTTTTATAGCACATATTGCGCCAGTACTTTTTGGACATCATAAACGTTTACTTTTTTATTAAAGGTTTGTATAATACTTGGTTCTTTTTCGCTAGAAATATAAATTTTTAACTCCGCATCTAAATCAAAAGTTCCTGCAGTTTCTATAGAAAATCGAGAAATACTCTTGTAAGCTATCGATAAATACTCTCTTTTTTTACCCGTTAGGCCTTGAATATTCACAAAAATAAGTCGTTTATTAGTAAAGATAATCGTATCGCGTAAGAGTTTAAAGCCAATATCAACTTGCTCTTCCTCAAGCAATAAGTCTTGATAATCTTTAGAAATTTGCTCAGGATTTAAGGTTCCTGCATTACCTATTAATGACGAAAATAATCCCATAAGTTATAATATATGTGTTTTTAAAATTACAAAAGTTACATGATATTCTTCTTAACTTTGTAAAAAAACAAAATGAAATCTAAATTTACTGGTTACGCTTTTATTGGGGCTATTTGTATTATTATAGGAGTTGTGATTTTTAAGTTAGTGCAAGTACCAGATTCTGATGTTAATAAAGATGAATCCATAAGTTTTAAAAATTATAAAGGTCAAGTTTATGGAACTTATTTTTCAGTTGAATATGCTTCTACAATATCTTATAAAGCTGAAATAGATTCTATTTTTAATCAAATAGACCAAGCTGCAAGTGCTTATTTAGATAATTCTGAAATAAGCCAATTGAATGCTAAACGTAGGTTAGACTCAACTTCAGCCTTACTTCAAGAACATTTTAACGTCGCTAAAGAATTATACCAGTATACCAAGGGGTATTTTGAACCTACATTGTCTCCTGTGATTGATTTGTGGGGATTTGGCAGAAAGAAGTCAGCTCAAGTTGATTCACTTCAAGTAAAAGAAGCCATGAAACAAGTTGGATTCCCCGACAGTTATTCCATTATTGAACATTCCATTCAATTAAAGCCGCAACGCCACATTAATTTTACTGCTATGGGCGAAGGCTTTGCTATTAAAGAAATAAGTGATTTTTTGATTTCGAAGTCTATACAGCATTACAAAGTTGAAATTGGCGGTGAGCTACAAACCAAAGGCTTAAGTCCTAGAGATAAGCCTTGGTTGATAGGAATTGAAAGTCCTTTAAATGAAGAAAACAACACAAGAACTAATTACTTAGCGCGAGTAGAGTTGGTTGATCAAGCATTAAGTACTTCGGGCAGTTATCGCAAATTTTATGTAGATGAAAACGGTATAAAACGAAGTCATATTATTGATCCTAAGACAGGTTACCCCGTAACGCACGATCTAGTTTCAGTAAGTATTTTAGCCAACGATGCCATCACGGCCGATGCTGTAGCAACAGCGGTAATGGCCATGGGTTTTAAGGATGGTAAAGATTTTATCGAAGCTAAAACAGATCTTGAGGCCTTTTTGATAATTAATACAAAAGACGGAATTGACTATTGGCGAAGTAGTGATAGCTTTAAGACTGAATTTTAAATAAAATCTTGTAAAGTTTTATAAAATTGTCTTCTCCAAAAGGCCATTTTACTTGAAAGCTGTTAGGAGATGGACTCTCCATTTTTTGAATTTTAGGAGCTATAAAAAATGATGTGACCGCCGCGCCACTTCCAATAATTCCTATGACATCAGTAAATTGGGTAATTATAAACCACAATACAACGTAAAAGATGATAAATAGAATTAATCCTAAAATTCTTGCCTTTTTGTACACCATAATCATATTTAGTTTAAAATCTCAAAGATAAACTTTATAGTTGAGAGCTTAAGATTCCTTGTTAAACTTCAGTAAAAAAAAAGCGGCTTTTAAAGCCGCTTTTAAAACAAACAAACATAGAAATCAAGTTGTTTCTCGCTTAACCGTTGTGATAATTTCATCTACAATCGATGGATCAAGTAGGGTGGAAGTATCACCTAGATTATCCATTTCATGGGAAGACACTTTTCTTAAAATACGTCGCATGATTTTACCACTTCGTGTTTTAGGTAAACCAGAAACAAAATGAATACGGTCTAGTTTTGCAATAGGACCAATTTTACTACTAATGAGTTGATTAATTTCTTTTCTCACATTATCGTGATCTCTAGATTCTCCTTCAGCTTTAACTATAATAAATCCAGATAATGCATTCCCTTTAACATTATGAGGGAATCCAACAATGGCCGATTCTGCAACAGCAGGATGCTCATTAATAGCATCTTCGATAGGTGCTGTACCTAAATTATGTCCAGATACGATAACAACATCATCAACACGACCTGTTATTCTATAATAGCCAACTTCATCTCTAATTGCACCGTCACCTGTAAAATACATATCCTTATAAGCAGAGAAGTAAGTCTCTTTATACCGTTGATGATTGCCATATACAGTTCGGGCAATACTTGGCCATGGTCTTTTAATACATAATCGTCCAGAAACCGAGTTATCATTAATTTCTTTACTATTTTCATCCATCAAGCAAGGCTGGATTCCTGGAAGAGGCAAAGTGGCATAGGTTGGTTTTGTTGGTGTAACATAAGGCAAAGGTGAAATCATAATTCCGCCTGTTTCAGTTTGCCACCACGTATCAACAATTGGTGATTTTTTCTTACCAATATTATCATTATACCAGTTCCAGGCCTCTTCATTTATAGGTTCACCAACACTCCCTAAAACTTTGATAGAACTTAAGTCATATTTATTCACATAATCTATGGATTGCTTAGCTAGGGCTCGAATAGCAGTTGGTGCAGTATAAAACTGATTCACCTTTAATTTTTCTATAATTTCCCAAAAGCGACCAAAATCTGGATAAGAAGGAACACCTTCAAACATCACTGAAGTAGCACCGTTAAGTAATGGGCCATATACAATATAACTGTGGCCTGTAATCCACCCGATATCAGCGGTACACCAATATACGTCACCAGGCTTATATTGAAATACATTTTTAAATGAAAAGGCGGTGTAAACCATGTATCCTGCAGTGGTATGAACCATCCCTTTTGGTTTTCCTGTAGAACCAGAGGTATATAAAATGAATAAAGGATCTTCAGCATCCATCACTTCTGCTTCACAGTAATCATTTACAGTTTTTAAGGCCTCATGAAGCCACACATCACGAGAATCGTGCATATTTATTTTTTCATGAGTACGTTTAGTAACCACTACCTTTTGAATGCTTGGGCAACTTTCAAGCGCCTCATCACATATACCTTTAAGATCTATTGTTTTATTTCCACGATAAGATCCATCTGAGGTGACTAAAATCTTACATTCTGAGTCATTTATTCTTGAAGCTAATGCCGTTGCTGAAAACCCAGCAAAGACAACTGAATGAATTGCTCCAATTCGTGCACAAGCTAATACAGTAACTGTTAATTCTGGTATCATTGGTAAATAGACACAAACGCGGTCTCCTTTTTTAACCCCTTGGGCTTTAAGCACATTAGCCATTTTTGAAACACGAGCGTGCAAGTCTTTATAAGTAATGTATTGTGTTTCTTCTTTTGGATTGTTAGGTTCCCAAATAATTGCGTTGGTGTTTCCTCTACGTTCTAAATGGCGGTCTAAACAATTTTCAGTGATATTAAGCTTGGCATTTTCAAACCATTTGATATCCACATTTTCTTTATCCCAAGACATTACTTTATCCCATTTTTGACGCCAATCAAAATTTCGTTCAGCGATGGTGTTCCAGAAATTATCAGGATCATTTTGTGAAATACGGTAAACATCAATGTATTTTGCTAATGAGTCTATATTATAATAGGAATCGGTTAGAGCTCGCAAAGACTTGGTTACAATATCTTTATCTGTGGCAAATGCGCCTATTTTTTCTAATTTGAGGGTTTCTATGATATCGTTAATTACCATAGGGTCTTCGATAGTTGATGGCATTTTGTAAGCTTGACCATCTATAATCTTACGTAACGTTCGTCTTAAAATTTTACCACTTCTAGTTTTTGGTAAGCGCTTAACGACTATTACTTTTTTAAGAGAAGCAACAGCACCAACTTTAGCACGAACGCGATCAATAATTTCAGATTCAAGCTTAAAATGTTCGAATTCTTCTTCGCCAGTTTTTGGAACCACAATAGCTAACGGAATTTGACCTTTTAATTGATCCTCAATACCAATTACAGCACATTCGGCAACAACATTATGATTTGAAACCACCTCTTCAAGAGCAGCTGTAGAAAGGCGATGCCCTGAGACGTTAATAACATCATCTATTCGACCGGTTATAAATACATTATCATTTGAATCTTTATAACCACCGTCGCCAGAAAAGTAGTATCCAGGAAATTTGCTTAAATAGCCTGCGCGATAACGTTCTTTAGATCCCCAAAGGCCAGACATAAATCCTGGTGGTAGAGGCAATTTAATAGCAACAAAACCTTCTTGATTAACTTCAAGTTGTTCGCCGTCTTTATTTAGTATTTTAATATCATAACCAGGCACAGCTTTACCAGCTGATCCCACAGGCTGATCTAGTTTATCATATCCCATAAAATTAGCAACGATAGGCCAGCCGGATTCTGTTTGCCACCAATGATCTATCACAGGAACTTGTAAATGCTTTTTGGCCCATTTCAATGTATTTTCATCACAGCGTTCACCGGCTAAAAACTGATATTTTAAAGATGAGATATCATAGTTTTTTAACAACTCTCCTGAAGGGTCTTCCCGTTTAATTGCTCTAAAGGCTGTTGGCGCCGTAAACATAACGTTAACTTGATGCTCTTCAATGACACGCCAAAATGCACCAGCATCTGGAGTTCGAACAGGTTTACCTTCGTATAAAATTGTTGTATTTCGATTAATTAGTGGGCCATAAACAATATAACTGTGGCCAACCACCCAGCCTACATCTGAAGCTGCCCAAAAAGTTTCACCAGGATTGATCCCGTAAACAGCTTTCATAGAATATTTTAAGGCTGTAGCATAACCTCCAGTATCTCTTATCACGCCTTTTGGGGAGCCTGTTGTTCCTGAAGTATAAAGCACGTACAAGGGGTGGTCTGAGCTTACTGGTATATAACTATGCGGTTTAGATTTTGAAACTAACTCATCATAGTCTATATCACGATCTTGTTTAGGGTTTTCAGCACCTAGTTTACGATTATGTATAATGACATGCTCTGGCTGATGTCTTGAAATTTCAAGAGCTTGATCTACCATTGGTTTATAGGGTATAATTCGATCAACTTCAATACCGGATGTGGCTGTTAACAATACCTTTGGTTTAGCATCATCAATTCTTAAAGCTAATTCATTAGGTGCAAAACCACCAAAAACAACCGAATGTATAGCTCCAATTCTAGCGCAAGCTAGCATACTAAACACAGCATGCGGTATCATAGGCATATATACCACAACCGTATCGCCTTTTTTAACTCCTAAATTAACTAAAGCACCAGCCAACTTTTCAACTTCAGCTTTTAAATCATGATAAGTGTATTTAATGATATTTTGACGAACTGCCGAATCATAAACTAAGGCTACGTCATCACCATGACCGCTTTCAATATGCTGATCTATACATAAATGACTCATATTAATTTGACCATCAGGAAACCAATGAAACAAGCCGTCTTCAGTTTGTTTTACCGGTGTGTTTGGTTCTGTTAACCAGTTGATATGCTTCGATTGTTCCAGCCAAAATGAATGCTGGCTTTCTTTACTTTTACTAAATTCTTCGTGATACATCATAATTTTAAATTTATTAGCAGTATGATTTAATTTTTTCTATTAATTTTTTGGTAGAAAAGGGTTTTTTTAAATATTCATTAGCACCTGCGTCTAAGCCTTTTTGAATATCAGAAGCCTTGTTCTTTGCACTTAAAATTAGCACTTTTATAGCTTGGGTTTCAGGTTTAGATTTTAGCTGTCTTAATACTTCTAAACCATCTACAAGAGGCATCATAACATCTAAAACTATGACATCAGGAATACTTGTTTTTACTGTATCTAAGGCTTCTTGTCCATCTCTAGCAATTAAGACTTCAAAGCCTTGTTTTTGTAAGGAATAATCGAGAGCCATAACGATATTTGGCTCATCGTCTACTATTAAAACTTTACTCATAGGATTGGTTTATAGGGATTTTTATAATAAAACTTGCGCCTGAAGTGTATGTTTGGTTAACACTAATATTACCATTGTGTAATTCTATAATTTGCTTGCATATAGCTAAGCCAAATCCACTGCCTTCAGGCTTCTTTAAAGTTTGGGTGCTGGATTGATAAAATTTATTAAAAATATAGGGGATATCTTCTTCAACCAAGCCTTTACCATTATCATTCACTTCAATTACAAGCATTTGTTGAACCATAGAAACAACAATTTCAATTTCTCCAACTTCAGGTTTAACAAACTTAAAAGCATTCGAAAGAAGATTAGTAAATACTTGATGTAGCTTTTCTGGATCAACATTTGCAATCAAAGATTGAGTAGAAGTTTTAACTGAAATTGACACGGACTTTTTCTTAGCTATTGAATTAAAACTTTCAACCGCCTGGTTAATAATTTTTAATATGTTTTGAGACCTTACTTGAAGCTGATCACGCCCAGACGCTAATTTTTCAAGATCTAATATATCATTTATTAAGTTTGTAATTCGCTGGGTGTCAAACAGTATATTATCTAAAAACTTTTGTTTTAAATCATCTGGAATATCAGTATCATCTCTTAAAATTTCACTAGCAGCTTGGATAGAAGTGATCGGTGTTTTTAATTCATGCGCTACCGTATCTAAAAAGTCGTCTTTTAATTTATCTTGTTGTGTTAAAGCATCATT
>CBFHKB010000053.1:0-14983 GCA_965656295.1 Psychroflexus sp. | reverse complement strand
TATTGTGTAATTCAGCAATTAAAAGGGAATTTCGTTAAATCCGAAAGCTGTTCCCGCAACTGTAAGCTTTGTGCCTAACGGCATGCTTTGTAAAAGCAAACTTCAATAACCACTGTTTCAAGAAAAAGAAATGGGAAGGTGTTTACAAAGACGCGAGCCAGGAGACCTGCCTTATTCTAAAAAACAATGTTATAATCTTCGGGATAAAGATTATTACGGTTATGAAACATTTATTATTGTACATGGTTTTGTGCACAGGACTTTTACAGTCATCGTATGCACAATTAGATTCTATTCAATCTTTAAAAGAGGTTGTTGTAGTCGATCGGCAATTGCGTGAATTTTCGACCGGACAGTTGGTGAGTAAACTCACATCTGCTCAACGGCTTAAAACTGCTAATCGTTTAGGCGATTTACTCAAAGAACGCTCTCTTATTCATATACGTCAAAACGGTTATGGTATGGTCGCTTCAGCTAGTTTTAGAGGGACAACCGCTCAGCAAACCGCTGTAGTTTGGAATGGTATAAACATTAATTCTGCATTTAATGGGCAAGCCGATTTTAACACTTTGCCTATCCAAGGCTTTTCAGATGTTAGTTTAAGGCCTGGTGGCGGCAGTGTGATTTATGGCTCAGGGGCAATAGGAGGTAGCATTCATTTAAACAACGAACTGTATTTCAAGGAAACCACAGCCGTCACATTTTACAATCAATTTTCTAGTTTTAATACCCTTGAGAATTTTGCTGAAGTAGCCCACTCTACAAAACGAAGCAGCCTCAAGATAAATCTTAATCGGTCCGCTTCAGATAATGATTATCCCATTGCCAATTCTAATAGACGAAATCTCAATGGGCAATTCGAGCATTATTCGGTTCATTTAAGTGCATCTCAAAAAATTAAAAACAAATCACGCTTGACCTACCATGGTCAATTTTACGATGGATTAAGGCATTTTTCTGTGCTACGTCCTTCTGAAAATAAGTCTAATTATAAAAATACCGATTGGCGAAACATCTTAGAGTGGGCTTACCAAAGCCAAGACTTTAGATCGGTTTTGAAATATGCTTACTTGAATGAAGCATTTGATTATAATCAAAATATTAATACAAGACTAGTCACTTCAAACCGTGCTGAAACCCACTTGGTAAAGTCTGAACTTTATTACCAATTTAAGCGTTTTACATTTAATTTTAATACTACAGCCAACCAAACTCTTGCAAATGGTGACGATATAGTAGACCAAAGTTTGCGTCAATTAAAGCTAGCAGCTCAGGCAAAATATGCTTATAAATCATTAGAATTGAGTTTAGGTGTCCGACAAGAATTTTCTAACTTTTTTGATAGCCCGTTATTATTCGCACTAGGTTCTGAGTTTTCGTGGACTAAGTATTATACGATATCAGGTAGTATATCACGAAATTTTAGACAACCTACTTTAAATGATTTGTTTTGGTTAGATGATTCGCCAGAACTATTGCCAGAAACAGCTTGGCAATTTGAATTGAATCATAACTTTAAATTTGAACCGCTTAAACTTAAATTACAGTTCAGCACGTTTTACAACGATGTTACCAATATGATTCGTTGGCTTCCTAATCAGAACGCTATTTGGACACCAAAAAATGTAGATGCAGTTAAAACTTATGGGTTAAATGCCATGGTATCTAAAGAATTTAGTTTGAATAGCTTTAAATTGAGTACCAAATTACAGCACGAGCTAGTATTTGCTGAAGATGCTCAAACGGGTAAGCAACTGATCTACACTCCAAAACACCAGTCGATTGTAAGTTTAAATGCATCTTACAAGCAGTACGCGCTAGAACTTATTGGTGCATACACCGGACGTGTGTTTGCTCAAACTGATAACGCTATGAGCTCGGTTATAGACGCTTATGTTTTAACTCATGTAAACATAGCCTATCGTCCAAAATGGTTACCCTCAGCCCGGTTAAATTTTGGAGTAAAAAACATACTTGATGTGACTTACCAAACTATAGAAAACAGGCCTATGCCAGGTCAACAATTTTATATCAATACACTTATTAATCTTTAAATTCATTTTATGAAAACTAACATTTTTAGCATTTTATTTTTATTAAGCTTATTTATTAGCAGCTGTAGCAGTGACGACTCTTCAACACCAATTTTACCTGATGGTGATTATGCTAATGGCGTGTTTGTGCTAAATCAAGGCGGCACCAATGGCGGAAGCTTAAGCTTTTTAAGTTCAGATTTTTCTGAAGTAACGCCAGATGTTTTTCAAGGTGTCAATACCGACAACGATCTAGGTTTATTTTTACAATCTATATTTTTTTCAGATAACTTAGCATACATTATTTCGAATGGGTCAAATATGATTACTGTGGTTAATCGAAATACCTTAGAATTTGTAGATCGTATAGATGCAGGCTTAAATGTGCCAATGTACGGCGCTGTTTTAAACGGTAAGGCTTATGTCACCAATCAGGCCGATTTTTCGACTACTGCTGATGATTTTGTTGCAGTGATTGATTTGGAAACTAATACCGTAGACAACACACTTTTGTTAAATGGTTATGGTGAAAAAATAGTTGCCTACAATAACAGTTTATTTGTGCAAAAAGCCTCTTATGGTGCTGGTAATAAATTATCTAAAATAAACCCTACAACTCTTGAAATTGATCAAGAATTGAGTTTTAATACTCCTATTTTAGATACCGATATAGATGATCAATTTTTATACGTGTTAACCGAAGCTGAAATTAACCAAGTTAGCCTGAATAATTTCGAAATAACTTCAACTTGGGATTTAACTGAAGCTCATCAAGGTGTTTCGAAGATTTCAGCTGAATTAAATTCGATTTATTTTACAGCAGGAAGCTCTGTATTTACTTTTAACGCTCTAGATGATGAGGTTTCAGAAACTGAATTATTTACTTATGAATCTAATTCTTCATTTGGAACATTTTACGGCTTTAATGTAATTAATGGGCGTGTTTTTATAGGCGACGGGACCGATTTTATTTCAAACGGATTTATTCAGGTGAGAAGTAGTAACGGCGAATTAATTACTGAACTAGAAACCGGATTAGCTCCTATTGGTTTCTATACGAATTAAGTATATAGTTTAATTTTGTTGATAGAAAAAGCTACTAGAAATGGTAGCTTTTTTATTGCCCTCTAAAAAAGATAACGGTACTTAAGGTTTTAACTATAATCCTGAAGTCTATAAATGCACTTCGGTGCTTGATGTAATATAAATCGTATTGTAGTTTCTCCAAAGTATCTTTATCACTTGAAGCATATTTTGCGTTGACTTGAGCCCAGCCCGATAGTCCTGGCTTTACAACGTGTCTAATTTCGTAAAACGGTATTTTTTCAGAGAGTTCGTTTACAAATTCTGGTCGTTCAGGCCTTGGGCCAATTAAACTCATATCACCTCTTAAAATATTAATAAATTGTGGAATTTCATCAATACGGGTTTTTCGTAAAAATTTACCGAATTTAGTAACCCGCATATCATTTTTTGTGGCCCATTGTGCACCAAACGCTTCTGCATTTTTAACCATGGACCTTAATTTGATAATATTAAAGCTCTGACCGTTTTTACCTACACGTTTTTGATTATAAAACAAGGGGCCTCGATTGGCAATAAGATTGCCTACTAAAATAAAAGGAAGTAAAGGTAAGGCTAGTATAAGGCCCAAAAAACTTACACTAAGATCCATAGCGCGATGAAATAAAAGGTATAATTTGTTTTGGTTGTTTCTGCTAAATGGAAAATAGCAATAAAAATCATTTCCGATATGATGAACGGGAACCTTGCTTGTGACGTCTTCATAAACCTGAGAATAAGATTTAATAGGGTATCCAATTTTTAGTAGTGGTAATAAAAGTTTATGAAGTTCATTGTCAACGCCTCTGAAAGAGTTTGTGACTATAATTTCACCAATGTTATATTTTTTTATCTCATGTACTAATTTGTTTTTTTTAAATTGTAAACAGTTAATCGAAGTTTGTGGATGTTTTGAATAATATCCTACAACTTCATAATTCGGATTAAACTTTTGAAGTTCAGCTTTAATTTCGTCAGCATTAAACTGATCACCAACTAACATCACTTTTTTAAAAAATCGTGGAGAAACAATAAGGCCGATGTAAATTAATCGCCAGCTATATAGACCAATAAGTAAACCTCCAAAAAACAATAAAATTTGAATTCTGTTTTCAGGCAGTTTTGGTGTCAAGATGGGAGTAATTAAATAAAGACCAACGGTAAGTAGAAGAGTTAAGGTTAAATTTTTTATGGTTATAAAGCGGGACTCCGCACTTTTTAATTGGTATATCTCGAACACCGTCCCAAACCCAAGCAAATAAAACCCTAAAACACCTAGTTTAATGTAAAAATCACCACTAAATTCAAAATAATTAAAAAAAGAAAATTGCGATAGGGCAAATAAACTCAACCAGGCGACACTAACATCGACAATTCTAAGAAGGATTTTACGCTCTGAAACTTCAAAGTGTGTACCTTTGTTAGCTAACATAGTATAAATTGTATTTACGCAAAGATACCATATTAATTAATTTTAATTTGATTTTTATTAATCCTATATAATACTTTTTATCTAACATGATTAAATAATATTTTTACTAAACATAAGCACGTATTTATAAAAATAAATCTAACATTTGAAACACTTACTTAGTTATATTATTTCTGGCCTTTTATTAGCATTTTCTTGGCCTACTTATGGTCTTAGTTTTTTTGTTTTTTTTGCTTTTGTTCCCTTACTGGTTCAAAATTTAAAATGCGCCCAGGCTCAAACCTCTCATTATAAACTCTACTTCTTCAATTATATTACTTTTTTTACTTGGAATATAATAACTACCGGATGGCTTTTTTATTCATCGGCCTTTGGGATGCTTTTTGCTGTACTAGTAAATACTGCTTTAATGGCGTTTATTCCTATATTAGTTTTAAAGTTTAAACGCTTAGGTTTTACAGCGTCTTCAAGCTTGTTTGTTTCACTATGGTTAGCCTTTGAGTATTTGCATTACCATTGGGAATTTTCTTGGCCATGGCTAAGTTTAGGTAATGTATTTTCTGAATCAACAAGCCTTATTCAATGGTATGAGTATACAGGTGTTTTTGGTGGTTCTCTTTGGGTGTTACTTACTAACGTCATAATAGCACGTGTTGTAATTTTATACCAACAACATAAAGATATTTCACTTTTATACCGAGGCCTAGTCAGGTTTACTTTAATTATGATTTTGCCCATTGGATTAAGCTATTTACTCATGCCGCCAAAGCTTGATAAAGTTGAGGTGCTAGAGACCATAGTTTTACAACCTAATATAGATCCTTACGAAGAAAAATATCAAAATAGTGATTTTGAAATAGCTCAACAACTCATCACTCAACTTGAACCTCATTTAAAGTTTAATGAACAGCAGTTAATTTTAGCACCTGAGACCGTTTTTGCTCAAGGAACTGAGCTTAAAAATTATAAACAATCTGCGGCGAAATTTTTTGCTAATCAAGTTTTAAGTCATAATCCTCAAGCTAAATTAGTTTCTGGTATTTCAGCATATCGATTATTGCGTGATGTTTCTGAAACTTCAATACAGAGTAATAAAGTAAGGGAAGGTTTATGGTATAACGATTTTAATTCTGCTGTATTTGAAAGTGTAGATACCACAGATTTTTACCACAAATCTAAATTGGTGGTAGGTGTAGAAAATTTTCCTTACAAAGCTTTGTTAGAGCCTGTTTTGGGAAACATAATGCTCGATTTAGGCGGTACGGTATCTACCAAAACTACTCAAACAGAACGTGATGTTTTTCAGCTTGATGATAGTATTAGGGTTGCACCGGTTATTTGTTATGAGTCTGTTTATGGTGAGTATGTAACTGATTATGTTGCGAATGGTGCATCTATACTTGGTATTATTACAAATGATGCCTGGTGGGGCAACACACAAGGCCACCAACAGCACTGGAGTTATGCTAAGTTAAGAGCTATTGAAACTCGAAAAGCTGTTGCAAGATCAGCTAATACTGGTTTTTCTGGCTTTATAGATCGCGATGGGCGAGAGCTATTAAAATCTAGTTATAACACCAAAGTAGCCTTAAGTTATAAAGTGCCTATTTATCATAATGCTCCCACATTTTATGTAATATATGGTGACATTATTCCACGTTTAGCTATTCTTTTAGCCAGCTTTATAGTTTTGTTTTCGATCACTAAACGACGACATTAAATTCTATTTTTTAGAATTTATTCTAAAAAATAGAATTTATATATTTTTTATAAACTATCAAATGTCTTTAAATCAGCAAGTTATGTAATTGGCATAGAAATGGCTAATGGGTTATCAAATTTATGCCCCATGAATATTGTAATAGTTGATGATGATAATATTGAATTATTTGTAAATACAAAGTTGCTTCAAAAAAAATATGGTAATGAAGCCAATATTATATCATACAATTCTTCATCTAAATTTTTGAAAGATTTTTGTAATGGTTTAAAATTTGACCATTTAATCTTAGACTACGAAATGCCTGAGTTTAATGGTTATGATGTTTGTAGCCAAATATCGAATTATCTGAACCAACATCAATGTGTAAAAGACTTTTCTATAAGTATAATTAGTTGGCATACTGAAATTACAAGTTTAATTGAAGAAATTGATTCTAAGCATATAGTAAATCAAGTAAGGGAAAAACCTTTAACACCTTCTATAGTAGAGCAAGTGCTTCAGCCTTGTGCCTAACTTATACTTATAATTCCCAATAATAAAATTTTTAAATAGGGTGGATCACTGTCGGAAGCTTTTTTTTTCGGCAGTGATTGTTTTTTAGAGTATTTCTAATTTAGCCTTGTGTTCTTAGTTTTAAACTTTCCGGGCTTGTTTAACTTGGCGAATGTAGGTAAACAATGCGATTGGTATAGGCTTTTATGGGTTTTTAGTGATACCCAAGATTTCTGTAAATATAATCGAGTTGTTGAAGTGCTTTATAGATGTTGTTTTCGCTAATCTTGTTAAACTCTTCGATTTTAATGTTTTGGTATTTATCAAACTGTTTTGATAAGTCACAATTAATTTCGGCCAAACTTGTCTTAAGTTTGTGTGCTACTTTTACGAAATTCTCAAAATCGTTTTCATGAAAGCTTTTATAGATTAAGACTGCTGATTTTTCTATACCTTGAGCTAAAGTTTCGATCAAGTCTTTTAAAAATATCTGGTCAGGTATAGCTTCTTTTAAGTCATCAATAGAAAAGCCTACTTGGTTTTGTTCAAAATATAAGTATAATTTTTCTTCAATTTCATTTTTTCTATATGGTTTTAGTAGATAATCATTTAAACCTTGTTTTAAAAAGTATGTTATGTCTTTGTGAAACGCATTTGCTGTAAATGCTATTATAGGACAAAACACATGCAGATCTTGTCTAATTCTTCTAGTAGCTTCAAGTCCATCTACTTCTGGCATTTGAATATCCATAAAAATTAATCCAATTTGATTATTCTTTACGATTTCAATTGCTTCTAAGCCGTTCTTAGCCTCTAAAACATTAAAGCCTAAATCGGTTAAATTTTTACATATAATCATTCGGCTAGCCTCATTATCTTCAGCGACTAGTATCGTTTCATGGTTGAATTGTGTGAGAGGGTATTTTTTTTCAAGGGAGTGTTTTTGTTTTTCTATTTTAAAATCAAGGTTAAAACGAACAGTTGTGCCTTTATTGGGTTGGCTATCTATGTTAATAGTACCTCCCATACGTTTTATAATTTCATTTGTAATTGACATCCCCAGGCCTGACCCTTCGTGAGTTCTATTAAAGCTTGTTTTTTCTTGTGTGAATTTATTAAAGACTAAACCTAAGAAATCTTTTGAGATACCTACGCCTGTATCTTCTATTAAAAAGCTGATTTTTATTGTGTTATTATTTGCTAATTTGGTAGTAACTTTCAGTTTTATAAAGCCTGTTTCTGTAAATTTTATGGCATTACCAAGTAAGTTTATTAATACTTGTCTTAATTTACCCTCGTCACCGATTAGCTCTAAGCTTTTCGAAATATTATGATCTACAATTAATTTTAATTTCTTTTCTTGGGCTTTGTATTCAAGGATATTTTTGATTTGTACTATTAATTCGTAAAGTGAAAATGCTTTTTGTTCTAAAAACATTTCATTTGCTTCAATTTTTTTTATGTCAAGTATATTGTTTATGACACTTAAGAGATGCTCTGCGGCACTATTTGTTTTTAAAATATATTCTTGAGGTTTTTGAGTTAATTCCATTTTCGAAAGTTCTCGCACCATTCCAATTATAACATTGAGAGGTGTTCGTATTTCGTGGCTCATATTTGTTAAAAAAAGTTCTTTAGCTTCGCTGGCTTTTTCTAGATCTTTTTCTAACTTTTTTTGCTTTGTAATGTCAAGTAAAATGCCTATTTCACCTTTATGCTTTAGGTTAATGTCGAAATTGTTAGCTGTACTTAAATAAAATTCTTTGTGTGTGTTATTAACCACTAAACTTACTTCCTTTCCTGAGATTTGGTTTTGGTTAATCCCTAGTTTAGTAACATCAAATTGATTGATGTTTTCTTTAGATAAATCTAATAAGTTCTTAAAACTATTATTAGCAAATGTTAACTTTTGATCGAGGTTAATCTCAAACAAGCCTAAATTAGTATTATTAAGTATATTTCTATATTTGGACTCCTGTATCTTTAAAGTAGTTTCCCAATTTTTACGTTTGTTTATGTTAACAAGCATGTTAGCAAACACCTTGAGTAATGCTAACTCTTCATCGCTGTATTCTCTGTAGTTTTTTACAGAGTCGAAGCCTATAAAGCCATAAAGCTTAAACTCATCTTTTAATGGGAATGTAATTAAACTTTTAATACCTTGAGGTTCTAAGATATCGCGTAGACCATTTTCACCATCTTTGGGTAAATTTTGCACATTTGGGATATATAGTGGTTCCCCTTTTTTATGCTGGTCTATCCAAAAAGGAATATAGTCTACAGGAACATTTTGCAGATTATCAATTTCTGGAGTAATAGATGTGTTGCACCACTCATAAGTATTTGAAGTTGTATTATTATCAAAGTCATAATCAAAAATATAGGCTCGATCTACTTTTACAAATTGTCCAACTTCTTCTAGCGATTTTTGAATGGCTTCATTTACTTTTTTTAAACTTATATTAATGTACTTCGCTGAAATATCTATGAGTAGATTTTGAAACTTTATCTGTCTGCTAATTTCTAAATTTGCTTCAATTTCTTTAGTAATATCATGAAAAATTGTCCATGTCCTACCAGTTTTATCTCCATTAAAATCAATTGGCTGGACTCTCAAATGCTTAGTGTTTCCTTTCTTTGTTTTTAGTTGAAATGTATAATCTCTTTCGTCTAATTTGTCAATGTTGTAATCTTCAAATAAGTCGTTTATCTTGAGTTTTAATAGCTCTGTATTTAAATAACCACTGATGTTTGCAAATGCTTTATTAGCAAGTTGAATGGTTTTAGTTTTTTGATCACATAGCACCAATCCACTCGGAGAATTATTAAACAAATGTCTAAGTAATTGTTCTTGAGAGCTTAGCTCAGATTCAAGTTGCTTAATGCGTGTAATGTCTTTGCCATAAATATTAATATAATTTTCATTTTTAACATTAACGGCTGTCATTAAAAATGTTCGGTCCTTAAGTTTGAATTCGAAATCAAAACTACTTAAGTTTTTTAGACCAGTTTTAATTTTTTCAAAAAGCTCTAATTTTACCGGTCTATTAACTTCGCATCCAAGAGTGGCAACTAATTCTTGACTAGCATCATTATAGTAAAGCAAAAGTCCTTCTTGATTAATCCTAAGTGTCGGGCTTGGGTTTTCTGAAGTAAATTTAGATAATTGCTTAATTTGATTTTGTGACTTTAGCCGGTCTGAAATATCTCTTAAAATCGCAAGAATATAAGCTTCGCCATTAAGTTTAATATATTTTGCCGTAACTTCAATAGGGTAGGTTTGTTTGGTTTGCTTGTTGTAGTTTTCAGCTTCGACTAACAGGCTTTCTTTTTCTTTTAATTCTTCTAAAAACGAATCCCAACCTGATTTAGATTCAAACATCTTTTCAATATCCCAAATTTTATATTTAGAACAATCCTTTTGCTCAATATTAAGCCGCTTTGAACTTTTACTATTAATGTAATATAGGCTGCCATCTTCTTTTAAAACATGAACAGCGTCGGAAGATTGATTTATTAAATGTTCAATTAATAAATGATGGTGGTTGGTTTTTTTATCATGAGATTCTAAAAGTTGGTCTTCAGGAATAAAACTATAAATGCGACTAAAAATGCGGTGTAGGATATGTTGTGTCTTTTTGCTTAAAGGATTTGATGTTTCTAGTTTAACATACAGGCTGTTTTTAGTTTTAAAATTAAATACTTCAGCGGTAGCCTTTGGCTTTGTACCTGAAATTTCAATAGGTTTGTTAAGGTCGAAATATTGACTTAAAATAGCAGTTATTTCTTGAGCATTAAATTCTTCTTTCCCTATAAATTCGAGACTTAGTTCACTTAAATTCATGTGTGAAGCTTATTTTAAGTTTTCTTCTTTCATAATTTTATAAACGGTAGATTTACCAATATCTAAACTTTTGGCAACCATATCAATATCATATTTAAATTCTTCTAAATGAGATTTAATTATCTCTAGCTTATAGTCTTTGAGGCTTTTACTTCCAGATTTAATTTTTGAATTGTTGAGGTTCGGTATTTGAAGATCATCAGCTTCAATATGGCTGCCATCACTTAAAACAAACGCTAATTCTACTAGTGATTTAAGTTCTCTAACATTGCCTGGGAATGAATAGCTTAAAAGTTTATTTTTAGCAGTTTTAGTAAGTGATTTTATTTCTTTTTTATTTTTTTGAGCGTAATTAAATATAAAATACTCAGCAAAACTTATAATGTCATTACCGCGTTTTCGTAGTGGCGGTAGTACTATTGCTAGCCCTAAAATTCGATAATAGAAATCTTCTCTAAACTTTCCATTTTCAATTTCGGATGTTAAGTTTTTATGGGTTGCAGTGATAATTCTAACATCTAATTTTATCGGTTTTAAGCCTCCAACTTTTGTAATTTCACGTTCTTGAAGGACACGTAACAATTTTGCTTGAGTAATTAAATCAGCTTCAGCTATCTCATCTAAAAATAGTGTCCCGCCATTAGCTTGCTCAATTTTTCCGATTTTACTTGTATCAGCGCCTGTAAAAGCTCCTTTTTCATGACCAAACAACTCACTTTCTAACAACTCTTTGGGAATTGCACTCATGTTTATAGCGATAAAGGGTTTGTTTTTGCGTTTACTTTTTTGATGAATTGTCTTAGCAACAAGCTCTTTACCAGTTCCCGTTTCCCCTTGAATAGATACATTAATATCAGATTTAGAGGCCTTATCAATTAGTTTTAAGCTTTTTTTTATTTGCTTACTATCACCAATAATTTGGTCACCGTTTGTAGTTTTGTTTAACTGTTGTTTTAAGTATTTAACTTCCTTTTTAAGTTGATAGCCTTCGATACAATTTTTCGCACTATTCCACAAGCGTTCTTTCGTATGTTTGTTTTTGATAATGTAGTCGTTTGCACCCTCCTTGAGTAAATCAACAACTACTTCAATCTCAGATTGACCACTTAAAATAATAACAGGTAGTTCATGATATTGCTCTTTGATTCGTGCTAAGGCAATTTTACCATTTAAAGTTGGTAAACTATAATCTAAACATACTAAATCAAAGTCATGTTCTTTAACCATTTTAAGCCCATCTTCAGCGTTCTTAGCAAGACTAACCTCATATTCTCTTTTAAGTTCAAGATTATACTTTGTTAATTTAGCATAATATTCATCATCTTCTATTAAAAGTATGTGGTGTTTATTCATCTGGAGTTGGGTTCAGCCGTGAAAATAAAATTAAATATAAATCTTTTTATGATTTTGACCTTGAAAAAACCCAGATTGATAACATAATATAACTAATAATGATAAGTGGAATTGCCTTGATCTGAAATAAGATTAAAGCGATAACACTTATGAGAATCATCAAAAATCGATACCAATTTTTATTAAAACTGAAGTTTTTGAATTTAAATGAAAATAGCCGAAGTTTTGCATTAAGTAAATAACTGCTTAATAGCGTTAACGCTATTAAAAGCTCAACTGCATATGGGGTTTTAACTTCTTGAATTGTAATAGCGCTACTAATAATTAGTAAAGCGTTACCAGGTGTTGGCAAACCTATAAAATCTTCTCGCTGCTCTGTATCAATATTAAAATTAGCAAGTCTATAGGCTGAAGCTAAGCTGACTAAAAAGCCGATTAAGGCAATACTATCACTGCTGGCAAAATCAAAATTACGTAAGGAGAAGTCAGGATTAAGGTTTTGCCCCAAAAGTTGAAATACTACCAAACCTGGAACAAAACCGCTAGTCACTAAATCGGCCAAAGAGTCTAGTTGAAGGCCTAATTCACTACTCACATTTAACAAGCGAGCCATAAGCCCATCAAAAAAATCGAAAAACACACCCAAACACACAAATAGTCCCGCCCAAAGAAAATCACCCTGAAAAGCATAAATACTGGCCACACAACCCGAAAACAGATTTAGTAAGGTAATAATATTAGGAATTTGAGATGTAATAGACTTCATGGTGGTATTAGCTTAATTACAATTCTGCAAGTTTACATAATTTAAAAGATATTATATGTTTTAACTCTCAAAAACGCAATATCTTTGACTTTTTAAAGTTTAAAATTAAAAATAAGTGCGCCAATTAGCAATATGTATTGTATTGATGCTTTTTGCATTAGATGCTTCATCGCAAGCCAGCCGTAAATACTCTAACGAGTTTTTAAATATTGGTGTAGATGCACGTGCATTTGGTATGGCTAACACTATGGCAGCTATTACTAATGATGTAAATGCAGTTTATTGGAATCCTGCGGGCTTAACCCAGCTTGAAGATAACGAACTTAGCTTAATGCATGCTAATTATTTTGCTAATATTGCGACTTACAATTATGCCGCTTTTGCCAAACCTATAGATGAGCGTTCTTCTTTCGGTATAAGTGTGATAAGATTTGGCGTCGATGATATCTTAAACACCACACAGCTTATAGACGATCAAGGTAACATAGACTACAACCGGATTAGCTTATTCTCAACTGCCGATTATGCCTTTACTTTTTCGTATGCCCGAAAAATGCGCTTACAAGGATTCAGTTACGGTGTTAATGCAAAAATTATTAGACGTGTGATAGGCAAATTTGCCTCTGCTTGGGGGTTTGGTTTTGATGCTGGGATTCAATTCAAATCTCAAGCTTGGTCATTCGGTTTTATGGCGAGGGATATTACAACTACTTACAATAACTGGACCTTTGATGATGATGAGCTAAGTACTATTCGAGAGGCTATTGATGGACAAAATCAATCGGTGCCTGAAGAAACTGAAATTACTTTACCAAAGCTGGAACTAAGTATGGCGAGATCTTTTGAAATATCTAGGGATTTTGACCTCACAACAGCTGTAAACTTAAACACAAGATTTGCACAAACCAACGATATAATTTCAACCTCTAAATTTAGTATGTCACCTGCCGCAGGATTTGATTTAGGCTATATAAATATGATTTATCTGAGAGGAGGCCTCGGAAACTTCCAAACTATCACACAATTAGACGGTAGCGAATCTCTAGGATTTCAACCTAATATAGGTGTAGGGTTTAAATACCGTGGTATTCAAATTGATTATGCGCTTACCGACATCGGTGATCAAAGTGCTTCATTATATTCTAACGTATTTTCTCTAAAAATCGATTGGCAATTTTTTAGATAATGGAATTACAATAAATAGTTGGAATAATTCCTTTTTTTTATATCTTTGGATATGAAATCATCTCTACCTATTGAAGCTAAACGTTTTAAGCTAATTCGACAAGAATTAAACTTCACACAAATACAATTTGCTAAGCAATTAAATTTACCAAGTTCTACAGTAGATATAGAACGGGGTAAAACGCGCATTACAGGTGAAACAGTTGCACTGTTAATGGAGATATTTAAAATTAATCCGTTGTGGTTGTTTGGGAAGTCAAGCACAAAACACGTGACAACTAACACTTTTGATGTCATGCCTAAAGTAGTGACTTTAGACGAGAATTCTGGTCAAGAAAATATGCTTATGGTTAATCACAAGGCTGCAGCTGGTTATCCTAGTAATATTCAAGATACCTCTTGGTATAAAAAATTACCGGCTTTTAATATGCCTATCCCTGAGTTTAGAAACGCTACTTATCGCGGTTTCCAAGTCGATGGTGATAGCATGTTGCCAAGCTTATATCCTGGCGATTGGGTGCTTGCAAAATCTCTAGATCAACTCACATCAACTTCATCAAAAAAAATGTATGTTGTCGTTTTAGACGATTCGGTTTTAGTTAAAAAAATCAGTATCCATCCTAATCGAGACGAATTGATTTTAATCTCAACTAATCAACTTTACCCACCAATATTTGTAGAGCCAGAACGCGTTTTAGAAGTTTGGGAAGTCACCAGTAAACTCACTTTTAGTTTAGATGCCAATGCCGAAAATTCTGTATTGAAAAAATTAGAAGATTCTATGGAAGAATTAAAATCACAGCTAAAAGCAATTAAATAATGAATTTTAAGCGAGCACTGAAGTTTTTAGAAGAACTAAACCGTAACAACCACAAAGATTGGTTAGACGAACACCGCTCAACCTATAAATCAATACGTCAAGAATTAATTAAATGGGCCGAAGAACTAGACTTTAAACTCAGCCAAATAGATCCTGATTATTATAGCTTACCGGGTAACAAGGCCCTAAATCGAATTAATAATAATTTATTATATCACCCTCAAAAGCCACCTTATAAGGATCATTTCGGATTCGGTTTTGATAAAAAACCAA
>CBFHKB010000052.1:0-15141 GCA_965656295.1 Psychroflexus sp. | reverse complement strand
AAATAAAAAGCTTCAGCCACAACAAATGGAAGGCTCAACCTTTACTGTTTCTAACTTAGGAATGTTTGGTATTACTGAATTTACAAGTATCATCAATCAACCTAATTCAGCTATTTTATCAGTTGGTGCTATTGTAGAAAAGCCAGTTGTTAAAAATGGAGAGATTGTCGTAGGACATACGATGAAGTTAACTTTAGCTTGTGACCATCGTACTGTAGACGGTGCAACAGGTGCTAAGTTTTTAGAAACCTTAAAGACTTATCTTGAAAACCCTGTAACAATGTTAGCTTAAATTAAGCTATAACAAAATATTTTAACTGCCTTTAAATTATGTTTTAAAGGCAGTTTTTTTATATTCACAACATGAAAAAAATACTTTTACTTTCCGTATTAATAGTGATGATGTTTGCTTGTGAAAAAGCAACTAAAAAAAACACTAAAGCCTTAACAGTTCAAGAACAACAAGAGCAACAAGCAGAAGCTCTACGATTTACACTAGAAGAGTCTTTAACCTATTTAGCCTCAGATCAATTATCTGGCCGTGATACCGGAACTAATGGGATAGAATTAGCGGCTCAACATATTGAAACGGTATTTGAATCTCACAGCGTTAAACCTTACTTTGAAACGTACCGTGATAGTTTTCTAGTTAAAAACATTGAGGCCTATAATGTGGTTGGCGTTATTAAAGGAACACAACCCGAACTTAAACCAATTATAATTGGTGCTCACTATGACCATATTGGGCATATTAAGCCTGTTGAGGGTGATAGTATTGCCAATGGCGCTAATGATAATGCCTCAGGAACAGTAGCCGTTTTAGAACTCGCTAAACACTTCGCTAAGCAATCACCAAAACGAGATGTA
The DNA here is from genome assembly GCA_965656295.1 of Psychroflexus sp. Classification (GTDB taxonomy): domain Bacteria; phylum Bacteroidota; class Bacteroidia; order Flavobacteriales; family Flavobacteriaceae; genus Psychroflexus. The sequence continues at coordinate 14,274 of CBFHKB010000052.1, read as the reverse complement.
ATTTTTGCTTTATTTTCAGCTGAGGAACGAGGTCTTCTAGGTTCTAAACACTTAGCAGAGCGTTTTAAATCCGATGGAATTACACCTTATTTTGTATTTAATATCGAGATGATAGGTGTGCCTATGCAAGGCAAAACTTTTAAATCTTACATTACAGGATTTGAAACCTCAAATATGGCACAGCGTTTTAACACAATTTCAAACGATTCACTTGTTGGGTTTTTGCCACAAGCACAAAAAATGGGCTTGTTTAAACGTAGCGATAATTATCCTTTTTATTCTATTTTGAATGTACCAGCTCAAACGGTATGTACATTTGATTTCACAAACTTTGACTACTATCACCATGTCGATGATGAATTTCATGAAATGGATGTTAAGCACTTAGAATCTTTAGTAAATGCTTATAAACCAGTTTTAACAAGTTTATCTAATGAAGTCACGACAACCATAACTTTAAATTAATGAAACATATAGTTATAACAGGTACAAGCCGTGGTATTGGTTTTGAAATGCTCAAGCAATTTTCAGATTTAGGGCATCAGGTTTATGCATTATCACGAAATACTTCAACTGTAGATGCATTGAATTTAGAACATGTTGAAACATTTTCGTGTGATTTGCAAGAAGATAAAAGTATTTCAGCAGCAGTTAAGTTTATCGCCTCTAAAACCAATAAAGTAGATATTTTAATTAACAATGCCGGCTTGTTTTTAAATCAAGCGTTTAAAGATACGTCTATTGCTGAGGTTGAAAAGGTGTATAAAACCAATGTATTTGGAGTATTTTCATTAACTCATCAACTATTAGACTTATTCCAAAATTCAGCTCATGTTGTCACCATTAGCAGTATGGGTGGTGTTCAAGGGAGTGTTAAGTTTCCAGGTTTAGCTGCTTATAGTTCAAGTAAAGCTGCAGTGATTACATTAACTGAATTGCTAGCTGAAGAATATAAAGAAACTAATTTAGCTTTTAATGTGTTAGCCTTGGGAGCTGTACAAACCGAAATGCTAGAAAATGCTTTCCCTGGAGTTCAAGCTCCTGTTACTGCAAGTGAAATGGCTTCTTACATAGTTAATTTTGCTTTAACGGGGCAGCAATTTTATAATGGTAAATTGTTACAAGTCTCTAATTCGACACCTTAAACGCTATGCAATCTTCAACTTTAGATCGTTATATTCCAAAAGCCTCATTAAGGTCAGTTTTGGAGCTTTTAAAACGGTATAAAGTTCAACTAAAAATTGTAAACTCTCGCCAATCTAAACATGGTGACTATCGGACTTTAGCCAATGGAGAGCATGTGATTACAATTAATAATAGTTTAAACCACTATCAATTTTTAATCACACTTATTCATGAAATCGCCCATCTCATTGCATTCGAAACTTATGGTCGATCCATAAAGCCGCATGGGCAAGAGTGGAAATATGTGTTTCAAAAATTAATGCTTCCTTTAATTAATCCTAAAATATTTCCACAACAATTATTGCCTGTTTTAGCGCATCATTTTAAAAACCCTAAAGCCAGTAGCGATACCGATGCCCGATTAGCGATTGCTCTTAAAGCATTTGATGAAGATCGTCACCGACCAGGAGAAATGCAGCAATTTAACTCTGTAAAAAGTTATATCTTTGAATTACCAATAGGAAGTATCTTTCGCACCGCAAACGGTAGCTTATTTAAAAAAGGTGAACGTTTACGAAAACGTTACAAGTGTAGAGAAATTGAAACCAATAGGGAATATGTTTTTCAACCTAATGCAGAAGTCGAATTGATTAAATCCTAATTTAAATTTAACCTATGAATTCAAATAGATACGCCGTTATTATGGCAGGTGGCGTAGGTTCTCGATTTTGGCCTGTAAGTAAAACCAGTCATCCAAAGCAATTTCACGACATGCTTGGCACGGGTAAAACTTTACTTCAGCAAACCTATACTAGAATTAGTAAATGCTTGCCTAAAGAAAATATTTTAATACTCACAAACGATTTATACGAAGGTTTAGTAAAGGATCAGCTAGAAGGTATTCAAGACTATCAAATTGTTTTAGAACCTGAAATGCGTAACACGGCACCTTGTATCTTGTTGGCTGCCTTGAAAATTAATAAGCTTAATAGCAATGCAAGTATGATTGTTGCACCAAGTGATCATTGGATTGAAGATGAATTAAGCTTTAAGAGAAATTTAGATGAAGCATTTAGCGTTGCAGAAACCAGTCAATCACTGGTGACTTTAGGAATTAAGCCAAGTTTTCCAAATACAGGTTATGGCTATATTGCTTGCAATAATAACAAAGATGATGCTAGAGTAAAAGAGGTGATTAATTTTACTGAAAAGCCTAATTACGAAACAGCAAAGCGTTTTCTTAAAGAAGGTAATTATTTGTGGAACGCAGGTATATTTATTTGGTCTGTAAGTTATATTATTGATCAATTTAAAAAACATCAGTCAGACTTATTTCAACTTTTCGAACAAGGTGAACCTTATTATAATACGCTTCAAGAACGAGATTATATATTATCCAATTATAGTCAAGCGCCAAATATTTCCATAGATTATGCTATCTTAGAAAATTCTAGTTCTGTTAAATGCATACCAGCTCAATTTGATTGGAATGATCTAGGAACTTGGGGCTCGTTGCATGATAAATTAGAAAAAGATTCAGAAAATAATGCAGTGGTTAATGCCAAGACAATCTTGAATTATAGTAATAATAATATTATCAGGACTGAAAAAGGTAAAATTGTAGTGCTACAGCGTTTAAATGATTTTATTGTGGTTGAGGATAATAAGGTTTTAGTAATTGCACCAAAATCTGATGAACAAGATATTAAGAAATTAAGACAACAAGCCATGAACACATTTGGTAACTCTATAGGATAAACGTGGAAGACAATTCAACAGAAGACAATAAGATTAAAAAAGAGGCCGAAGAAAAGCAAGCCGATGTCAAGGAAAGTGCTAAGCAAACTTACGGTAGCATACGCTCGTATTTAATTCATTTATTAGATATTCGTGATGAAACCGATCGAGACTCTACCATGGATGCTATCCTAAAAGATATTCCGTTTCGTGGTCACAATGCCTGGATTTTAATATTTTCAATTATTGTTGCCTCTATTGGCTTAAATGTAAGTAGTACAGCTGTTGTTATTGGAGCCATGTTAATTTCTCCATTAATGGGACCAATTGTTGGTCTTGGTTTTTCTGTAGCGATTAACGATGTAGACACCTTACGTCGATCATTAATTAATCTTGGGGTTATGGTTGGTTTAAGTGTTTTAACAGCTTTTTTATACTTTAAACTTTCGCCTTTAACCGAACTTACTCCTGAATTAGCTGCAAGAACTGAACCCACTATACTTGATGTGATTGTTGCTATTTTTGGTGGTCTGGCATTAATTATAGCTAAAACCAAGAAGGGAACAATTGCTAGCGTTATTTTTGGTGTTGCTATTGCTACCGCTTTAATGCCGCCACTTTGTACTGCAGGATATGGTCTTGCTGTGTGGGATTTAAGTATTTTTGGGGGTGCTATTTACTTGTTTACTATTAACACTATTTTTATAGCGCTCTCAACCTTTGTTGTTTCTAAAATTTTAAAATTTCCCTTGGTAAAATATGCTAATTCTCAACGTCGACGCTTTATAGCTCGATCGGCCTATGTTATAGCTATAATTGCCATTATACCAAGTATTTATTTGTTTTACCAACTTTTACAAGAATCGTATTTTACTCAAGACGCTAGCTCTTTTGTTAAAAATGAATTAGAAAATTACCCAGGTTCATTTTTACAGACTAATTCTACACATATCGATTATAATTCTGGTGAAAACTCGGAGATTGAAGTCGCTTTTTTAGGTAAAGCAATACCAGCTGAAGTGATTAGTTTATGGAATGAAAAATTAAAAACATATCCCTATCTTGAGAATACAAATCTCAAAATCCTTCAAAATGAAAACTCCGAAGAATTTAACGAGTACAAATATATTGTCGAGTTAAAACGTCGTGATTCCTTAGAACTCATTCAAAAAAACAAAGAAGTTGAAGCTCTAAAGTCACGACTTAATACACTTTATACGCAAAAGATTTCAATTCCATTTCCTGAGTTAGCTCAAGAAATTAAACTTAATTATGACCAGGTTAAAAATGTTAGTTTTTCAGAAAAGTTACAAACTAACTTTAATGAAATAGATACCATACCTATGTTCGAGTTGACTTGGAAAGATTCTATCTCACCAGATACAAAACAAGATTTTGAAAAACGTTTAGCAATGTGGTTAAGCTATAAGCTCGATTTACAAAAACTTAAGGTAGAAATAAGTTACTAATAACCTTCTTGTTGGGCAATCTTAACTCTTCTAAATAAATTCGACGAGTACACAAAGTTTGATACAGCTTTGTTATCGGTTTTATAAATTTCGTCTTTTGTGCCTTGCCAAGCTAAAATGCCTTCTTGTAGATAAACAATCTTTTCACCTATTTCAAAAACAGAGTTCATGTCATGCGTGTTAATAATTGTTGTAATCTCGTTTTCCTTAGTGATTTCTTGAATAAGATTGTCTATTACAGTTGCCGTTCTTGGGTCTAGACCAGAGTTGGGCTCGTCACAAAATAAAAATTGCGGTTTGTTTACGATTGCTCTAGCTATAGAAACGCGTTTCTGCATACCTCCACTAATTTCGGCAGGATATTTATTGTTTGCATTTACTAGATTAACCCGGTCTAATACTTCTTCAACGCGATTTTGCATTTCTGCATTAGTCTGTTTGGTAAACATTCGCAAGGGAAATTTTACATTTTCTTCAACGGTCATAGAATCAAATAAAGCCCCACCTTGGAATACCATTCCAATTTGTTTTCTTAATTCACGTTGTTTGGCTGTACTCAGTTCTTTATATATGTTTCCATCAAAATATATGTTTCCCTCTGACGGTTTAAATAAGCCTAATAAACACTTTAAAAATACCGTTTTACCAGAACCCGATTGACCAATAATTAAGTTGGTCTTGCCGCGATCAAAGCTCGTACTAATGCCTTTCAAAACATTAACCTCTCCAAACGATTTATGTAGGTTTTCGACTCTTATCATTAACTTAACAATAATTGGGTGATTACATAATTAGAAACGATTATAACTACACTTGTCCAAACAAACGAAGTGGTACTTGCGCGTCCAACCTCAAGAGCACCACCCTTCATGTAATAGCCGTGAAATGAAGGAATAGTAGCTAATATAAATGCAAAAATTATAGTTTTTATAAAGGCATAAACAATTTGAAACGGAATAAAATCGTCTTGTAAGCCAGTCAAAAAATCTTCAGAACTTAAAAAACCTCCAAATGTCGCAGCAATGTAAGCTCCAAAAATGCCTACAAACATTGAAATAGCAATCATAAAGGGATAGCAAAGCATGGCTACTATTTTAGGGAACACCAAGTAATTTAATGAATTAATACCCATAACTTCAAGGGCATCAATTTGCTCTGTTACTCGCATCGTACCTATACTTGAGGTGATGTAAGATCCTACTTTACCAGCCATTATCACAGAGATAAATGTAGGGGCAAATTCTAAAATAATAGATTGTCTTGCTGCGTAACCAATTAGAGATTTTGGTATTAAGGGATTAGATAGGTTTAAAGCTGTTTGTATTGTAATAACAGCACCAATAAAAAAAGATATAAAAACTACGATTCCAATCGATTTTGTCATGAGATCATTAATTTCTATCATGATTAATCGTTTTAACTGAGAACCTTTTGTCATTTTTTTAAACATGTCTCTCAACATGATAAAATAGAGTCCAATACTTTCAATGTAACTCATTAAACACTCTAATTTTTGCTAAAAATAGAATAAAATCTTGAGCTATCAATTTAACTTGTAGTTAATCTTTATTTTTGTGACTTCAACTAAATTTGAAAATAAAAAGCATCATGCGTAAACCTATATTTATTAGTTTTCTTTTATTAACTGTTTTATGTTTTGCTCAAACACCACCAAAACTAGTTGTAGGCGTTGTAGTCGATCAAATGCGCTTTGATTACCTCACAAAATTCGAATCTCATTATTCAAAAAATGGCTTTTTGCGTTTAAAGCGAGAAGGTTTTGAAGCTAAAAATTTACATTACGATTATGTACCAACCTATACAGGTCCAGGGCATGCGTCTATTTTTACAGGAACCAGCCCGATGAATCATGGTATTATTTCTAATAATTGGTACGATAAGTTTAGCGATTCTTTTGTGTACTGTGCTAGCGATAGCTCCGTTAATTCCCTTGGAGTGACCACTAAAAGCGGTCAAATGTCGCCTCACCGAATGTTAACCACAACGTTTTCAGATCAAAATAGACTACATACTCAGTTTAAAGGAAAAACCATAGGTATTTCAATAAAAGATAGAGGTGCTATTTTACCGGCAGGCCACACTGCAAATGCAGCCTATTGGTTTTATGGAAAAGACAAGGGTGCTTTTATTTCAAGCAGTTTTTACCAAAACGAACTACCTGAATGGGTTTCTGAGTTTAACAGCTCTACGGTAGCTGAAACTTATTTAGCTGAGGTTTGGGATACCAAGTACAACATCAACTCTTACCTAGAAAGTGGTGAGGATTTAAATAATTATGAGAATGGTTTTAAAGGTAAAGCTGAAGCCACTTTTCCTTATGACTTAAAGGCGTTAAATGCTAATAATGGTGGTTTTGATATCTTGAAAACTACGCCATTTGGCAATGCCTTGTTACTTGATTTTGTTAAAAAAGCAATCACAGCCGAAGGTTTAGGAAAAGACAAGTATACCGATGTTTTAACCTTAAGCTTTTCGAGTACAGATTATATTGGGCATAATTTTGGTGTTAATTCTAAGGAAATCCAAGATACTTATATCCGATTAGATCTTCAGATGGCCGAACTTTTAAAGTTTTTAGACACAACAGTTGGCAAAGGGAAGTATACTTTATTTTTAACGGCAGACCACGGTGCCGTGCATGTTCCACAATTCTTAAGTGATCACCAAATTCCAGCCGGTTATTTTGATACAGATGCTCTTAAAAAAGGATTAGAGACCTATTTAGATAAAGCAGGTTACAAGAACGCTGTGAAAAATATAAGTAATCAACAAGTCTTTTTAAATTATGATCAATACGAAACTTATGACCAATTAGTTGCCTTACAAAAAGAAATCAAGCATTTTTTACTGCAATTTGATCGTATAGATCGTGTTTTTACTCGTGACGAGCTAGATTATACAAGTGCTAGTATGCGCTCTGAATGGCTTATTAAAAATGGATTTCATCCTAAACGTAGTGGAGATGTAATTTTTGCTTTAGAGCCATCAGTCATTTCATATTCAAGAAAAGGCTCTACACATGGTTCAGGTTTAAATTATGATACCCAAGCGCCGTTTTTATTACTAGGTCAAGGGGTTAAACCAGGTCACTCTTATCAAAAGTTTTTTATTACAGATATCGCGCCGACAATTTCGGCGTTGTTAGGAATAGAGATGCCTAACGGAGCGACTGGAAATGTGATTAACGAAGCTTTAGATTAAATTTATCTAAAACGCCTTTCCAGCGCAAATTTCTAATATAATTCCCTTGTTTAGTATTGACTAAATAAGGGATTTTTTTGTTCTTCGCCTTAAGGAAGTAGTTCATTGAACGGAATAAAAAAGAGATTTTTTTCTTTCTAAGAGCCATCTTAGTACAAGTTAGAAAGGCCAAGCCTATATCATACCTAATTTGATGTAAGGATATGCCAAATTTTTGTGCCAATGAATCGCTATACCGTTGTCCTGTTGGTTTTAAATGTTTAACATGCAAATTGATGTTGGTTTTCACCTCAAATCCATAATATTGAGCTAATAACTCATCTATGGTGTCCCAGCCCATTTCAGGTATTAGACCTCCTATTTCTTGGAAGCATTGAACGGAGTACGCTTTTAAAGCACCACGAACATGTTTTTTGCCAGTAAGGTTTTCAATAACCCATGTATTGTTATGTTTTACTGTGCAAAATCCACCATAAACACCCAATTTTTTTTGTGATGAAAAGGCTTGATTTAGTATTGTTAAGTAGTTCTCGGGAAAAACTAAATCGGCATCAAACTTACAAACAACATCAAAATCCTCTAGGTTTTTTAAGGCTAACCCTTTATTAAATGCGTGTATGATTTTGCTACCAGGCTCATGTTGGTCGCTTGACACATGTAATACTTGCTCAAAGTTATCCTGAGTTTTGGTATATTGATTTACAATTGCTTCAGTGGCATCAGTTGAGTTATCGTTAACAATAATTAATTTAAAATCTTGGTGTGTTTGTTTACTCAATGACTTGAGTGTACCTCCAATAAATTCAGCTTCGTTATGGGCTGGAATAATTATTAAAAACTTCAATTTAGCTTGTTTTTCTGCAATATACCAAATAGTAACGTGGGGTAAAATATCTTAGTATGGGCCTAAATCCTATTTTTTTAACGGGATGCGTAAATTTAATACGGTCTACAATTTCCCAACCAGTCTTTTCGAGTAACCAATCAAACTGCCAATCTTCAAACTCGTGAAAATGTCTATCGCGTTTGTCGGTTTTGTTTTGGTAAGCTCTAGCAAACCATAAACTAAGTGGGATGCTAGCAAAAAGATGGTCAGATTTTATGGATTTTAATACCTCATAAGGCGATAATAGATGTTCAAATATTTCAAAAGCGGTTGTAATGTTTGCTGAAGATGTTAGGATAGATGTTTGGTCCTCATCTAAATCTTCGCCAGAGGTATTGCTAACTTTATATCCCTCTTTCTCCATAATGTTAGAAAAAGGGTTTTGGATTCCTAAATCTAAGATCTCTTGAGGAGGAGCTTGATGTTTGAGTAAAAAATCTAAGGTGAGGTTAAAGCGCTTTTCTGGATAAGTATGCTCGTACATAGTTTTTAAACTTGATATGTAATAGCATTAATATTCATACCTGCACCTACACTGGCAAACATAATTATATCTCCCTTTTTAAATTGTTCACCACCATATAAACCTTGAGTGTACAAATCGAATAGGGTAGGTACAGTTGCAACACTACTATTTCCAAGCTCACTTATACTCATGGGCATGATGCCTTCTGGCATTTTAGTTTTATAAAGTTTGTAAAAGCGCTTCACTATAGCTTCATCCATTTTCTCATTAGCTTGATGTATGAAAATGCGCTTAAGCTGATTGATGTTTTGTCCGCTTTGATCTAAACAAGCTTTCATGGCTTCAGGAACTTTTGTTAAGGCAAAATTATAGATTTTGCGACCATACATTTTTATGTAGCCGCGGTTATCAAGTCGTTGAGGTGAATTAGATTTATCGAAGTAAATATATTTAGCTTCATTTAAACTGTAGGTTGCACTTTGGTGAGAGAGAATACCGCCATCCTCTTCAGTTAATTCTAAAATTGTTGCGCCAGCACCATCCGCATATATCATTGAATCGCGATCATGAGGGTCTATTACTCGAGATAAGGTTTCAGCTCCTATTACTAGCGTTCGTTTTGCAAGTCCTGCATCTATAAAGGCTTTAGATTGAATACAGCCTTCTATCCATCCTGGGCAACCAAAGACTAAATCATAGGCTACACATTTAGGATTTTCAATCTCTAAAATCTGCTTGACCCTAGACGCAATGCTAGGTACAATATCTGTTTGCTGAGCTTGGTGTTCAACATCTCCAAAATTATGAGCCACGATGATATAATCTATTTCCTCTTGATTAATACCTCCATTTGCGATGGCTTTTTGGGCTGCTATTGCTGCGATATCTGAAGTCTTCATGTCATCATCGGCATAACGACGTTCTTCAATCCCAGTGATAGCTTTGAACTTTTCTATAATTTCTTCAGGATGGGCATCAAACTTTGATTCATCTTGAGTGTAAAATTGATTACTTAAGAAGTCTTGATTGGTCTTTATGTTTTTAGGGACATAACTACCTACTCCTGCAATTCTTACATTTGCCATGCTAATCTTGTTTTTAGATAGATCAAAGTTGATTTAAAAATACCAACTTATCAATAGAATTATAATTAATTTTTTTAAATGTTAAAAAATTATAGCATTCTAAAAACAAAAGCCTTCTTGTTGATAAGTTATCAAGAAGGCTTTTGTCGATTATATTCTTAACTATGAGATATAATCTTCAATAGGTGCACAAGTACACATTAAATTTCGATCCCCAAAAGCTTCATCTACTCTTCTCACCGATGGCCAAAATTTATTTTGATGCAGGTAGTCTAATGGGAATGCTGCTTTTTGTCTTGTGTAAGGGAACTCCCATTCATCTTTAGTAAGCATTGCCTGCGTATGTGGTGCATTTTTTAGTACATTATTAGGCTCCTCTTTTTGACACGTCTCTATTTCTTTTCGAATAGCAATCATCGCATCACAAAACCGATCTAATTCTTCTTTATTTTCACTTTCTGTAGGCTCTATCATCATGGTTCCAGCTACTGGGAATGATACCGTTGGTGCGTGAAATCCATAGTCGATCAAGCGCTTGGCTATATCTTTAACTTCTATGCCCATTTCCTTAAATGCTCTACAATCAATAATCATTTCATGAGCGGCTCTTCCTCGCTCACCAGAATATAAAGTTGGGTAGTGTTCATTTAAGCGAGACTTGATATAATTGGTATTTAAAATAGCAACTTCAGTTGACCGTCTTAAACCTTCTTCGCCTAGCATTTTAATGTACGCGTAAGATATAAGACACACTAATGAAGAACCAAAAGGAGCTGCAGAAATTGCAGAAATGGCCTTTTCTCCTCCAGTGTTGATAATTGGGTTGTTAGGTAAAAATGGCGCTAATTGTTTTGCGACACAAATTGGTCCAACTCCAGGACCACCACCTCCGTGAGGGATTGCAAAGGTTTTGTGGAGATTTAAATGACAAACATCGGCACCGATTTTGCCCGGACTAGTTAAACCTACTTGAGCGTTCATGTTTGCACCGTCCATATAAACTTGACCACCATGGTCATGAATAGTTTGGGTGATTTCTTGAATAGCTGATTCAAACACACCATGTGTAGACGGATAGGTAACCATCAGAGCGGCTAAATTTTCTGAATGCTTTTCAGCTTTAGCTTTTAAGTCATCAACGTCTATATTACCTTTCTCGTTGGCTTTAATAACAACAACTTTCATTCCGGCCATTACTGCGCTAGCAGGGTTGGTTCCATGTGCTGATGATGGCACCAAACAAATGTTTCTATGGCTTTGGTTGTTAGATTTGTGGTAAGCTCTAATGACCATTAACCCAGCATATTCACCTTGAGCACCAGAGTTTGGTTGAAGTGATGTTGCTGAAAATCCTGTGATTTCGGTTAAGTAGTTTTCTAATTCTTCAAGCATTATGTGGTAGCCTTTTGCTTGATCTACGGGGGCAAAAGGATGTATATTGCCCCAACGCGGATTAGAAAGTGGTAGCATTTCAGATGCAGCGTTTAACTTCATCGTACATGATCCGAGTGATATCATCGAATGGTTAAGTGCTAAATCTTTACGTTCTAAGGTTTTAATGTAACGCATTAAAGCGGTTTCAGAGTGGTATCTGTTAAAGACTTCGTGCGTTAAAAATTTAGTTTCTCTTCTAAGTTGATGTTTGTTAATAACACCTTCAACTGAAAACGTGAACTCAGAAACTTCAACAGCTTTTACTGCCGCAAATACAGCTAATATATGGTTAAGATTTTCTACTGAAGTTGTTTCGTTTAATGAAATACAAACCGTTTCTTCATCTGGATAGTAAAAGTTAATTTTATGAGTTTCAGCAATTGTTTTCACTTTGGCAGCTTCGGCTTTTATTTGAAGAGTATCAAAATACAAAGTGTTAACTTGAAAATAGCCTAATTTTTCTAGTTCATTAGCTAAGTTAGCTGTTTTTAAGTGTACTTGATCTGCGATATGCTTTAGGCCTTCAGGGCCATGATAAACACCATACATGCCGGCCATGACGGCTAGTAAAACTTGAGCGGTACAAATGTTTGATGTGGCTTTGTCACGTTTAATATGTTGCTCTCTTGTTTGTAGAGCCATTCTTAAGCCATGTGTTCCATCAAGATCCTTAGTAACACCAATAATTCGGCCTGGAATGTGTCTTTTATAAGCTTCTTTTGTTGCAAAATAAGCAGCGTGGGGGCCTCCGTAACCTAATGGAATACCAAAGCGTTGCGTTGTCCCTACTACCACATCAACGCCCCAGTCCCCTGGAGCTTGTAATTTGACGAGACTTAAAAGGTCGGCTGCTACTGCTATCTTTATGTTAGCTTCGAGTGCTTGTTTACTGAAGCTTTCAAAATCATTGACTTGGCCGTATTTTCCAGGGTATTGGAGTAATGCGCCAAAAAAATGATCTGAGAAATCAAATTGGTCCGGTTTACCGATCACTAGTTCTATTCCTAAAGGTTGTGAACGGGTTTCTAATAATGATAAGGATTGCGGTAACACGTTTTCATCTACAAAAAACTTATTAACTCCAGCCTTTTTTTGATGACGGTCACGAACTGCAAATAGAAGATTCATAGCTTCAGCTGCAGAGGTTGCTTCATCTAATAATGATGCGTTTGCTAGCTCCATCCCTGTAAGGTCAGACACCATTGTTTGAAAATTCAATAAAGCTTCTAATCTACCCTGAGCAATTTCAGCTTGATAAGGCGTGTAAGCGGTGTACCAACCTGGATTTTCTAAGATATTACGTTGAATCACAGCAGGTAATATCCCTTCGTGATATCCTAATCCAATATAAGATTTAAAAACACTGTTTTGCTGTGCTAAATCATTTACATGTTGAGCGAACTCATATTCGCTTAACGCCTCTGGTAAACCTAGAGGTTTGTCTAATCTAATATTGCTCGGAATGGTTTCATAAATCAGTTGGTCAAGTGACTCAACACCAATGCTTTCTAGCATTTCATTTACCTCTTTTTTACTTGGGCCAATGTGTCTTAACGCAAACTTTTCTGTATTCATTAGAAACTTATTAAAAATTTGCTCACAAAAATACATTATTCTTTAGAAAACACTTGTTAAAAGATAGTCTTATAAAGTTAAGTTTAAAGGTTTAATTTTGCGGTATGCGAGTCTTTAAACACCTTTTACATTTTTATGTTAATTCAAGTCTACACGTAAGCCTTGCAATCATGAGTTTTACAGCGGTAACCTCTTATTATACATCTGTTTCGTTTAAAGTTTCTATGTATGTCTTAATAGGTTTAGGTAGTTTAACGGCTTATAATTTTGTCAAGTATGCCAAAATCGCAAAGCTATATCACAGAAGTTTGACCACTAATTTAAGAACGATTCAAGTTCTCTCGTTAACTGCTTTTATAGCCTTTATTTGGCAATTGCTATTGCTTACTATAAATGAAGTAATACTTTTAGCTCTAGTGGGTTTTTTGACTTTGGCGTATGCTGTTCCTATGACTAATCAAAAACCTAACTTAAGAACAATTAAAGGCTTGAAAATTTTTATTATCGCTATTGTTTGGGCTTTAATTACTGTTGTGTTGCCTTTAATTAATTCTTCTGTCGGATTTACAGAGCTTTTTGTTTTAAGCGTTCATCGCATGTTGTGGGTTCTTATTTTATTAATTCCTTTTGAAATTAGAGACTTAAATTATGACCCAGAAGAGCTTTCTACTTTGCCACAGCTTTTGGGAGTGATGACTACCAAACTAATTGGTTTTAATTTATTAGTTTTTCAGTATTTAGTGGGTTGTTGGTGTTTTGATTTTGGAGTAGTAGAAGCCTTGATTAGCTTAATTACAGGTTTGTTGCTTTTGTTTAGTTCACGTCAACAAAAGGTGTTTTACTCCTCAATTGGTGTTGAGGCTATCCCAATATTATGGTTTATGGCTATTAAATTGACTTAAGATCTTCATGCTAACTTAATTTATAAGGTTTTTTGAAATCTCTACACTGAATATTATCTTAGTTGTATTATATGATTCTTCCGTGTCAGTTGAAAATTTTGAAAAGTTCACATAATATTATGTCATGGTTTAATAATAGTTCAGATGTAAATAATTTATAGAGTTTGTACTCATAATAGCCTGAAAAAAAATGATTTAAGTATTATGTTGTCACAAATAAGGTAATCTGTGCCTGTTCCGACTCGTTTTATAAATAATATAGATTGAAACTTTCTGGTTTATAGCTGTTTTTTAAGTATGTTATCTGAAGAATTAACTTTTTCTTCTAAAAATCTTTAAATTAATTTTGTGATTGTGCACAATGGTTGTATTT
>CBFHKB010000051.1:0-15213 GCA_965656295.1 Psychroflexus sp. | reverse complement strand
GATTTACCTTGAGTGCGCCAACGGTTACTATCTTCTAAGAAAAAATCAATACGTCCTACGTTGATGCCAGCCCAACCGACCTGATTTATAATAACATTTTCATTCTTAGCATTTTTATGCACAGTAGGTTGGTCTAAAAATGTATGGGTATGACCGCCAATAATTAAATCAATGCCATGGGTTTGCTCAGCTAGTTTTATATCATCCACTTTTTCGTTTCGGTAATGGTAACCTAAATGAGATAAACAAATCACTAGGTCACAGCCATGTGTTTCCCGAAGTAGTCGAGTTTGATCTTTAGCAACATCAATAGGATTCAAGTAAACGGTTTCTTTATACAAATCTTTAGAGACCAAACCTTGTAATTCAATTCCTAAACCGAATACTCCAATAGAAATACCGTTAACCTCAAAAATTTGATGAGGTTTGGTTAAACCGTTTAAACTAGTATTGCTTAAGTCGTAATTTGCATTAAGTAAATCAAATTTAGCATGGCTAAGTTGTGTTGCAATATTGTCAATTCCGTTGTCAAATTCATGATTACCAATAGTAGAGGCATGGTAACCTAATTTAGATATGACTTTATATTCTAATTCACCACCGTAATAATTAAAATAAGGTGTACCTTGAAAGGCATCGCCAGCATCTAAAATTAGCGTGTGTTCATTTTCATTTTTAACGCGATTAAAGTAATTAAAACGTCGACTTGCCCCGCCAAGATTCGGATATTTAGTGTGATGAGTAGGGAACGGATCTAGGTGGCTGTGAACATCATTAGTATGCAATATGGTAATTTGTTTTGCCGCCTTAGAAGTTTCAAATCCACTCCAAGCCAAGCCTGAGACACTAAGTGCTCCTGCAGCTGCAGTTGTTTTTATAAACTTTCGTCTTTTCATCTTAATTGCTATTTTTAGTAAAACGTTGGTCTACTTGAGCTTTTAGCGTATCGGTTGATTTAAAGTAGTCAAGTAATAAGTTTCTTAATTTATAGTCTAGTTGATATACCGTATCGGCTTTAGTAAAAAAATCCATTTGATCTCCACCTTTCACTAAATAATCTGAGGTTGCAACATAGTAATGGTTTTTAGTTGGTGGTGTTCCATTCACTTCAACTTGGTTTAACTCGCCATTAGGGTTTAAGTTAAGTTTAAGTCCAGCAATAGGGTGTGCACGTTTAGCTTCAACTAAGTAGTTGGTTAAAGCTTTAAACTGTGTGGCATCAAGTTTAGCGACCACCACGTTATTTTCAAAAGGCATAATATTAAAAGCGGTTCGTGTGGTCACATCTCCAGGATTAATTCCGCCTCTAATACCGCCGTGATTTAGAAGAACCACATCTATTTCATGTTCTGTACGTTGCTTAAATACAGGTTGACTAAGTTGCATTACTGCATCAGCCATGAGGTTGCCAAGACTTGTGTTTAAGGGTGCTTCATTCTTAAAATAAGACTTTGGTGCAAAAGCTAACACCTTATTCATATCGGTATTTATGTGTTTACGATACGGTGTTATAAATGCATTTATGGAATTAGAATCTTGGTAAGTGCTATCTATAAGCGTGTTACTCAAATTAGTTTTGCTTACACTATAGGTTGGTTTTTGACAACCCCATAAACCTAACGCTAATAAGACTATTAAAATTCTCATGACCTTTATAATTTTAGGTTACAATAATAATGTATTTTTATCCAGCTAACCTATAATTATTTAATTATGTCTATACAGAGGAATTTAAGTCTACTAAGTTTAATTTTAGTCCTTGCACTATCGGCTTGTAGTACTAAAGTAGAATTTCCCGTGTCTGAGGTTGTGCCTTCTGCTGAAGCAATCGCGAAAATTTCAACCGATGATAATGGTAATTACGTAATCGAAGTTGAAATCCATAATTTAAGTCAACCTAACCGACTTAGTCCAAAACGAAACTACTATGTGTTATGGGCACAAACGGCTCAGGGTAGTATTAACTTAGGTCAGATTAAAGTAAAAGAATCAACATTTGGTTCTAATCTATATGCTGAAATTAAGGCAACCACCGCATTAAAACCTACCCGTTTGGTAATTTCTGCCGAAAACAAACTTAATCAAAGTTCACCTAGTACGTTTACCATTTTAGAAACAAAAATACGGTACTAGTTTATGATTGCTGAAGTATGTCTATAAGGATTGGTTTTAAACCGCTAAAGAAAAATTCTACAGCAATAACCATTACAATTAATCCCATTAGGCGCATTAAGACATTATTACCAGTTTCACCTAATGCTTTTATAATTCGCGATGAGCTAAACAAAATTAAGTATGTGATTGCTACAACTAATATAATACTCAAAATAAGCACCAATTTAAACTCGATTGTTTGGGCATCTTCCATTAAAACAATAGCGTTAGTGATTGCTCCTGGTCCGCAGATCATAGGAATAGCGAGCGGTGTAATTGAAATATCATTTATATAGGTGTTAATTTTGCTACTATTAACTTTTACTGTACTAAGCCGAGCTTGAAGCATATCCATTCCCATTAAAAAGAAAATTACACCACCAACAATCCTGAAACTGTTAACCGAAATTCCAAAAAAATTAAATAATAACTGACCTGAAAATGCAAATGCAATAATGGTAAATAATGACACTATCGTGGCTTTTTGTGCTGTTTTGGTTCTATGATACCGGTCTAAATCCTTGGTCATGGTCATAAAAATGGGCATGGTTCCTAATGGATTAATTAGTGTAAAAAAAGAGGTGAAACTCAAAATACCAAACGTAAGATACTCAGTCATAACTATTTTAATTTTTTATAACTTGTCTGTCTATTTATTTTTGTAAATGTAATAATTTGAAACACTTTACGATAGTCTTGTAAGTACGTTCTATATCAAAATCTAAGCCAATAGAAAATCGCACTAACCCTTCGCTTAATCCCATTGTAAGCTGCTCTTCTTCGCTAATTTCAGAGGAGGTCGAACTACCTGAGGCACTAAACAGGGTCTTATAAAAGCCTAAGCTTACAGCGAGATAGCCTACATTTTCGGCTTGTAAAGCTTCCATAAACGCATTTGCTTGCTTTAATGTGCCTAAATCAAGTGTTAATAAACCGCTGTACCCAAATTCAGGATGTATTTGTTGCTGCATTTTTATATGGCTCTTATGCGATTTTAATCCTGGATAGACGACTTTAAAACCATCTTGTTCTAAACGTTGAGCTAAATACATGGCGTTTTTGCTATGCTGCTGCATTCTAATTGGTAACGTACGTAGATTTTTAAGGATGGAAGCTGCTCTTAAACTATCGAGGGTTTGTCCTAAAAGCATTGCAGCCCCATGATTGACATCTTTTAACGCATTGATGAATTCAGTTGAGCCGCATACAACACCACCAACAGTATCTGAAGAGCCATTAATAAATTTAGTGAGACTATGAATAACCACATCTGCTCCAAATTCAGTAGGCGTAATTACTAACGGTGTAAAGGTATTATCTACAACAAAGGTCAGATTGTATTTTACTGAAAGCTTCTTTAAGCCTTCTAGATCGGCCACTTCGAGTAAGGGATTACTCAAGGCTTCACAGTATAAAACTTTAGTGTTTGAGTTGATGGCCGCTTCAACTTGGTCTAAGTTGGTGATGTCTACAAAATGAGTCTTAATCTTAAAATCAGGTAGAAAGTTTTTCATAAAAGCGTAAGAACCACCATAAATAGTTCGGCTTGATACAATTTCGTCTCCAGATTTACATAATTGTAAGAGCACCGATGTAAAGGCACCCATACCAGAAGCGAAAACTTGTGCATCTTCGGTCGCTTCCATTTTTGCTAAGGCATCGCACAAATATTGGTTACCTGGAGATGAGTGTCTTGAATATAGGTAACAACCTTCCTGTGTGCCTTCAAAAGTATCACTCATGGCTTTAGCGGTTAAAAATGTATAGGTTGAACTATCTGAAATAGAAGGATTCACGCCACCTTGTTCTCCAAAAAATTGAAGATCTTGAATGGCATTTGCTGGTTGATATTTCATAATATAATTTTTTCTTCAAATTTCAGATATAGATGTATTATAATCAACTATAAATTGTTTATTTAGTAATTTTAATTACTAATAATAAATTTTATAAAATAATTTTCTAAATTTATATTATTAACCTAAATGAATTAGATAAATTTACAATAGGATGGCAGCTTTAGATCAAACAGATAAGCACTTACTTAATTTATTGCAAGAAAATGCGCGCTTTACCACCAAGCAATTGGCATTAAAATTAAATTTATCGCCAACAGCAATTTATGAGCGTATTAAAAAATTGGAGCGTCACGAATATATCAGCAATTATGTAGCCTTAGTAAACCCTAAAAAAATAGAGAAAGATTTTGTAGCTTTTGTAATGATTCAATTAAAAGAGCACACTCAAGCCTCAATAAGTGTTTTTGAACGAGAAATTGGGTTAATACCCGAAATAGTCGCTTGCTTTCATGTGAGTGGGACTTATGATTATCTCATTAAAGTTAATTTGGATGAAATGGCGAGCTTTAGGACTTTTATGGTCGAAAAGCTAACTAAAATCCCACATATTAGCAATACGCAGTCAGCTTTTAGTATAAAAGAAGTATTTAACCACACGGCTTTAAAATTATAATGGCTAATCTAAAACCGTAAGCAGTTAAAACGCCTAAGTTTTTGGTCGATGTTTTAATTGTAGGCCAGTTAAGAAGTTGCGTAAATACTGGTCAAGCATTTCTCGGTATTGCGCTTGTTTAGGGTTACGCATAAAGGCAGAAATTTCATGCTTACTTACCTTCATTTCTGCGCGTTCAAACACTGCAATTAAATCTTCAGTTTTTAATGCTAAGGCAATTTTTAGCTTTTTAAAGACGAGGTTGTTCGTTATTTTAGATTCAGGTTGAATTTGCTCGCCATCGCGTTTACCCCGTTTAAGATTTATAAATCCATTTAAAAAGATAGCTAATTTTTTATCGGGTAGGTTCACGTAAGCATCGTGATCTTCTGGCTTTAACCAGTCGCTTATTTCTGCTCGTGTTGTTTTATATTCAGCCTGTTGAAAGATGGAAATCATTTCATCATCAGAAAAATCAAAAGTGTAGCGCAGTCGCCTTATTACATCATTATTTGTCATTTAAATTAGCTTTTTTAAAATGCTTAGGGCAAATTTAAGGTTCTGGAGACAAATAAATTTGTCTTTTTAGTATTTAGTTGGGTGATGAGTTTAGATTCTATGTCTTTTATAGCTCTTTTTTTTAGTTTATGTAGATCTATTGAAATCGCATCATGTTTGCTTTTTAATTGGTAGTTTCCATTTTTAAGGTATTGGATAGCGTAAATTTCAGCAACTTTAATTTGCTTAACTCTAACACCTCTTACAATTAACAAATGTTCTTTAAACTCAACAATAGGTCTAAGTTTATAGTATATAAATTGTAAAAAATACACTAGCCCCAAACCTAAAAATCCATAATAAGGATAACTGGTTTCATTACTAAATAATTTTAAGCCTAAAATACCTACAAAGCTGTAGATAAGACATATACTTAACTTAATAATGAGTTGTGTCGTGTTTAAGTAATATTTTGAGGCCATACAGTTTCAATTGGTGGGTAAAATTAAGATACTAATTGACTTATGTCTAATTTATATCTTTAATTTGTTGAAGCTGTTCTAATACGAGAATCTTTTGATGTGACGTATTAACTTTAAATTTAATTTGGCTCGAATTCTGAAGATGTATTATAAAATTTAGTCTTGTTGTTTCTAGCTTTTCTATTTCAGTTAATAAAATACTTTTACCTAATGGCCCACCAATCTCTAATGTTTTTGGTGTAATTATAAGTTTATGGTAATTTATGAAATAAAACAAATGAGCTAAAAAAAACACACTACCTATTATCAAGATATAGTCAAGTGGTGAAGTTGAATCAAAATTTTTTAAATGCAATAGGGCGATAATTAACCATAATAGACACACTACTATTTCATAAGTAATTCTCCAAATACTATATCTTATTTTAAGATTTTTCATTATTTAGTATAGTTGTAAGGGTATTGGAATCATTATCTAGAAGCGAGAAATGCGAATCATTATACTTCACGATATATTGTCCATTCTTAAAAACGACTATACTATTTCCGCACATTTCTTCTTTAAGGTTAAATGTGTTTTTAATAAGATTATTTTTATCTGTTAGTATTAAATCGTTTAGTGCTATAAATTGATTAAACCAAGTTGCATCCTCTCTAATTCTAATGACGTTAGCTCCATAATGCTCTTTATTTTTTTTGTAGTAATTATGATTATGACTATTGATGATTTTAAGTAGTTCCGACTCCTTTTTTTGATCTAAGCTCTCCCAACATTTTTTATTACTATATTCATATTTTAAATACATTGTATCTTTTAATGCCGTTTGGGTTAAGTCCTGAAGATAACTTTTAAGTTGAGAAAATTTTTCTTGCTCTAAAAAGCCTACTTCATAATTTTTAAATTCAAGACTATTATCTCGAATGTCTTTAGGCTTACAAGCACATAGTAAAACGATTATGATGATCAAATAATAATTTTTACTTTTCATTTGATACTTTTTTAATTTAGCCTAAATATATTAATTTAATTTACCAGCAATGGATCAGTTTGTTTTTTTAATTTGTTTAGTGACTTGCGGACTCATTTTTAGTTTTGCAGGTGTCTTGATGTGGTATGCACCACCAAAAACTATGAATCATTTTTATGGTTACCGTACACCAAGTGCTATGAAAAGCTCTAAACATTGGAACTTTGCACAAACCTATGCCGCCAAAGAACTAATTTGGCATGGTGTTATTTTAGCGCTTATAGGTAGTTTAGATGTAGTTGTTAGTCTTGACGAAATGCCTATGCTTTTTGCAGCGATGTTTATTGTAATCTTGGATGTTGTCATTCTTATTTTTCGTGTTGAGCTAGCCATTAAACGTAAATTTAAATCCTAAGTTTAATCACTTTTAATCCCATAGTTTGGAGCCGGTTCTCGGTAATGTGTTAATTGTTCATATAAGTAGGCTATTTGTAGTAAGTGCTGTTCTTGTTGTGGTGGGGCGATAAAAGTTAAGCCTTGAGGTTCACCTGCTGTAGTTAATCCCATTGGTATGGTAATGGCTGGATATTTTGCAACTGCAGCTTGACCGGCATTATAATTATTCATAGATATCAACGCATCAATTTGATGCGTATTAAACATGTTTTCAAAATAAGTTTTACCGGCTTCGTGTAATTGTGTTCGCACAGTTTGCAGCTCCTCATCGCTTAAATCTTGATCTACAATACCCTCTAAACGCGCTTGTCCATAGGGTGTATTTAAGAGTGAATCGGTTTGGTTAAATTGTACAATAGCTTCGACGGAATTAATGGATAGTTCACTGGAAGCATAAGTTTCTAAATAAGACCTTAAATCACGCTTCATATCACCGTTTAATAATTCTAAGAATCCGCTGAAGTTCATAGGCTTAGGCTCAATTACTTCAACGTTTATGCCTGCTTCTTCTAACCGAGCTATAGATTCTTGAACTAAAGAATCATTTAAGTAGCGTTTTATAACCCCTAATTTCAGGTTGTTAGTACTAAGTTGATCGAGTTCTGCCTTAATTTTAGTAGTAGCATTTGGCGACTTTAAAGCCTGGTATAAAATAGCATTATCTATTACAAACTTGGTCATAGGACCAGGTGTGTCAAGAGTGCTTGAAATAGGAATAATGCCTTCTTGACTTAATTGTTTTACAGTAGGTTTTAGTCCAACGAGGCTATGTTGACTCGACGGTGAAAGTATAGAGCCAGACGTTTCGGTACCTACGGCAGCAACCGCATAATTAGCGGCGATGCTTGCACCACTTCCAGCACTAGATCCGCCTGTATCAAAGCGTCGTGGTCCGTATGGATTTAAGGTTTGCCCACCAATAGCCGAATAGCCATTGGGACAACCATCACACAAAAAATTAGCCCATTCACTTAAATTTACTTTTCCTAAGATGAGTGCTTTATTAGCTATTAAATTTTGAACAATAGTTGCATTTTCTTGGGGTTGGTGGTCTTTTAATACCATTGCGCCTGCGGTTGTTTCTAAATTAGCAGTGTTAATATTATCCTTGAGCAAAATTGGCATACCATAAATACTAGTATTTTGAATTGATTTAGAGTTTTTATCTAATACTTTAGCTTGCTCTACAACTTTGGGGTTAATTTGAATAATGGCATTTAAGCCTTTCTGTTTTGTAGGCTCTAGACTTGCAATGCGGTATAAATACCACTGAGTTAATAAGGTGTAAGATAACTTCTGGTCTTTTATAGATTGTTGAAGTTCAGGAATACTTTTTTCGTAAATTAAGGGAGCTAACTTTAAATAATCTTGATGTGTAAACCGACTTAATTGAGGTCTAATACTGGCAATTAAGTCATTTTTATCTAACACAGGCGATTGTATACGTTTATAACGTAATAAAGGATCGTCTTGTGTTTGACTTGAATCTATTATGGCAGCTTCATCATAAGGTGTCCATATTGGAAAATCAGGGAAACTGGCATCAGAGGCTTCATTTTGGCAGCCTTGAAATGCTAAAACAAAAAGGAGAGTTAAGACTTTATATTGAGAATTCATAATGAAATGTTTTATAGTGAGACGTAAATCTTTATCTGAAGTTAAGTCTAACTAGTTGTAATTACTAAACGTATCTTTAAAATAAACCTGCCATTTGCTATTTTTGAATTCCTCTCCATATTCTATTAATTGCCCTTGTTGATTCCGCTTAAAAATAAAACGTTTATCAGATGAAGCGTTAACGATAAATTGTTTGTCCTTGAATACCGCTGGATATTTTGCTTGGCCTGTTTTATAAAACGGCTGGTAATAATAAGTTTGATCTTCTACATCGTAAGTGATTATGGTATGTAAAACCAAATGTTCAGATTGTAAATCAATGGTGATTATATGTTGATTAAGTTGGTAGTTGATTTCTTCATAAGCAGGACCGCGCTTGATAATATTACCGTCTTTTAACTGCGAACTTTCCCCGACCCAAGATCCAATTAAAAAATCGAGGGCTTGTAGTTTATCTTGTATTTTGGATTGACTAAAACCAAATTGCATGCAAGTGCCAAAAACAATTAGTAATAGAAAATGTTTCAAATTCATAGTTTTTGTTGGTAATGTAATTAAAAAATCAATGCTATATTACAGCTTCTGTTACAAACGCATTTTTCATTCTTAAAAAACACTCGGAGATTAGTTTAAATGTTTGCTTTGTAACTTAAATTTAAATCGAATTAATTTTATAAACTATGGCAAATTCAAAAAAAGACAAAGATCTAAAACCAAAGGTGACCGGAGTAGGTGGTATTTTCTTTTTTTCAGATGATCCAGATCAAACTAAACAGTGGTATGCAGAGCATTTAGGCTTAGAGGTCAATCAATGGGGTTCTAGTTTCGAGTTTAGAAATGCCCACCGACCTGATGAGATTAATTACTTGCAATGGAGTCCTTTTAAAAGCGATAGTGATTATTTTGAGCCTTCACAAAATGAGTTTATGGTCAACTATAGGGTTCAAAATATTGAAGGCTTAGTTAAGCAACTAAAAGCTAAAGGCGTTGAGGTGATTGACAACATTCAATCTTTTGATTATGGGAAGTTTGTACACATTATGGATTCTGATGGTCGTAAGATAGAGCTTTGGGAACCAGTAGATCAAGTGTTTACAGAAATGGAAGGGAAGACTACAAAATAAAAGTTACATTAGTTCAATTTAATTTAATTATGATGAGACAGCTTTATAAATTAGTACTACTTATATTTTTTGTAATAGGTTGCTCTAGCGATGATGATGGCCTTACTAGTGATTCAATTTGTGGACAAGAAGCAGAGATTATATCATCAGAACCTTTTGATTCGATAAACACTTCTAATTATAGTATTACCGATGTTCAACTCACAGGCGATTGCCTTGAAATAAGTATAAGTGCAAGCGGTTGTGATGGAGAATCTTGGGAAAGCTATTTTTATAGCGTTGATGCTTTTTATGCCGTATTTCCTATGATTCGTGATGCAAAACTCGAATTAATTAATAATGAATCTTGTTTAGCAGTTATAGAAGCTACCAAAGTATTTGACTTAACCCCATTTCAATTAGAAGGTCAGTCTGAAGTGAGAATTACGATTAGTGGTTGGGACGAAGAAATCACCTATGCTTATTAGAAGTTTAGCCTTTAAATATCATTTGCTATTTAGTTCTATATTTGTGATATAATCATATTAATTTAACTCACATGAAGAATTACTTTAGTTTTATATTCTTTTTACTTTGCTTCACGATACAATCTCAACAATGGGAAACAGTTTCAACAATGCCATCATATTACAATGCTGTTCAGCTTAAAGTTGTAAACGATAATAACATCATTATTTCTTCAGAAATTTATAAGTTAAGACGTTGGGATGGAAACCAATGGAGTAATATTGGCGACTTTTACAATAGTTTTTCCTCTCCACGTTTTGTTTATTTCGCTGACGATGATATTTATGCCACCAAAAATGATTACTTAAACGGTGATACAACAACAGAATATAATTATATAGCGCATTGGGACGGCACGAATTGGACAAATGCTAACAATTTAAACGTTGCTAAAACCATTAATAATATTCATGTAGTTAATGCCAATGAAATGTATGCTGTTGGGCAGTTTGAACTTCCAGACTATAGATGGAAACCTGTTGCAAAATTTGCCAATGGTGCATGGTCTGTTTTAGGCGAAGGCGATCCTCAAGCTGGCGCTTACAGCACGTACTCAAACTTGTGGGTTGAAGGACCAAATGAAGTTTATTCTACCAGTGGTTATAGTGATGCTTCAGTAATTCGTGTTAAACATTGGGATGGTAATACTTGGGATGTTTTATATAATTTTCAATTAGATGAAGCAGAACGTTTAAGTAGAACACAAGTAAGTAACAATGGTACAATTTATTCATTTGGTTATGAAATCAGTTCTAACGATTCTTGCTTAGCTAAATGGAATGGCCAGTACTGGGAAGTTTTAGGAGATATGTCGGCTGAATTAAATTTAGATAATTCGACAGGCAATAGTTTTATGTCTTATAAAATTGCTGATAATGGAAACATTTATGTTGTAGGAACTAAACTTAAAGACGATGTTACAAATAATTACATGGTAGCACAATGGGATGGAAGTTCTTGGTCTGAAGTTGGCCAAATTAATGCTCCTGGTGAAGTTTCGGCATTAGATTTTTATAATGATTATATCTATGTGACATATCATAATTTAGTTAAACGTTTTCCTATAAGTAGTAGCTTAACTACTGAAATTATAACTGCTACAAATGAACTTACAATTTATCCTAATCCAGCAAGTGAGTACATCAGTTTAAAAAATATAACTGCAGCATCAGCTGAAGTCTCAGTTTACACGATAACAGGACAACTTGTTTTAAACAAAAAAATCGATCGCCCAAACACGTATAAAATCGATATTTCAACACTTAAACCAGGTGTTTATTCTGTTATTGTAAATTCAAAGACGACTAAATCAAGCACTCAATTGATTATTAATTAATTTGATATTTAGACAGTAGTATTCTTCTTGTTTTCAAGAATTACGATTTACCATTGCTGGTATTTAAATAAGTTTTATAGAATTCACTTCTAAGTTGCTAACCCCAATCTTAAGACGCTTATTTTAGGTGTTATGCTTTAGTTGTTCATCTTTCTTAAGACTTTTTAGCAAAGAAAAACTAACAAATACCAAAACAATAGCGAAAGGAAATCCAGTAGAAATAGACGCCGATTGTAAAGCAGTTAAACCACCACCAACTAATAAAGCTATTGCAATAGCACCTTCCATAAAAGCCCAAAAGACTTTCTGACCTTTTGGCGCGTCTAATTTGCCACCGGAAGTCATTAAATCAACTACTAACGAACCACTATCTGATGAGGTGACAAAAAACGTACCTACTAAAACAATGCAAATAAAGGCGGTGACCTCATAGTAAGGTAAGGTTTCTAAAAGCTTAAAAAGACCAACTGAACTATCTTGAGCTACGATAGAAGCAAGGTCAAGACTTCCATCAAGTTGAAGATTTAGTGCGGTTCCTCCTAAGACAGACATCCATAAAAATGAAAAAAGCGAAGGAACAATTAATCCATAAATGGCAATTTCTTTAATGGTTCGGCCCTTTGAAATGCGTGCGACAAATGTACCAACAAAAGGCGACCACGAAATCCACCAGACCCAATAAAACATAGACCAACCTTTAAACCACTCGCCCGACGTTCCATATTGATTTCTAAACAGACTTAATTCGATTAAGCTAGAAGCGTAATTACCTAAGCTTTCAACAAATCCATCAATTAAGGTAACCGTGCTACCTAAAATTAGTACAAAACCAAAAACAGCTAAAGCAATTATGATATTAGCATTACTTAAATATTTAAGTCCTTTATTTAATCCACTCACTACAGAAATGGTGGCAATGATTGTAATTCCAATAATCGAAATAACTTGTAAGCTGGTAGTGCTTTCAAAACCGAAATATTCAGATAATCCAGTACTAAATTGTAAAGCACCAAAACCTAGAGAAGTCGCTAAACCAAATAAGGTGGCTAAAACGGCTATGATATCTATAAGGTAACCTGGCCACGCATTCATTCGTTGACCAAAAAGCGGTATGAGAGTTGATTTTAGGGATAAGGGCGCTTTTTTATTAAAACTAAAATAGGCAAGTGCAATACCTAGAAGCATATAAATACCCCAAACGTGAAATCCATAGTGAAAATAGGTATTTCGCATTGCTAAACGTGCTTTTTCCACAGCCGTAGCATCTTCGATAATTGGATGGTTAAAGTGAAGCATAGGCTCCGCAACACTAAAGTAGACTAAGCCAATTCCCATTCCAGCCGAAAATAGCATTGCTACCCACGAAAATTTGTTAAAACTAGGTTTGGCCTTTTTTCCGCCAATTTTAATTTTCCCCAGCTTGCTAAAGGCTAGATATAAGACAAAAATTAAAAAATAGTTGATACCTAAGTTAATTAACCACCCAAAATGAGTAGTCATGTAAGATTGAAAATTTGAAAATCCAGCTTCAGCTTGCTCGTTAAATAAAATAGTAAACCCTACAAAGACAATGGTAATAATTGCAGTTGGAATAAACACCGGTTTTGAAAAGTCAAAATACTTAGTCGTATAATTCTTCATTATGGGATTTTAGAATTTCAAAACTATTATAAATAATTTCAACTACAGGCCGTTCTTCAAATTTTTACTAGTGGTCTATCTAGATCTTAAACTTTAGCCATGATAGCTTCGGCTTTAATAATTTCAGGAATAATAGCCGCTAAGTAACTTTCATTGGTTTTTGTTTAGCAATGGGTTTCATGGTCTTAGGAACTTTAGGATTCATAATAGAAAACCAAAGTGGTGGTACCAAAGCTAAGAGGATGCTTGTTGGATAACCGTAAGGTAGCTCGGGACTAGTGCAATGGTAATCTAGTAATTGATAGTTTTTGCTAGCGCGATAATGATGGTCACTGTGTCTTGTAAGTTCGTAAAGCAACAATCTACCCAGTAAGTGATTGGAGTTCCACGAGTGTATTTCCTTTACGGGGTAATATCTGCCACTTTTACGCTGTTGCCTTAGTAAACCGTAGTGCTCTATGTAGTTTATACTTTCTAAGAGTAAAACCCCAATAACTCCCATGGCTATAGTCATTAAAGCAACCGGCCATGAAAAAATTATAAATAGCAGTGTTATGTACAAGAGCTCCAATAGAGTGTTAAGTAACATCGTATTGTGGATTGACCAAAAGTGCTGCTGCTTTGAGTCAACTAGTTGGCGCTGAAGTCGCCAAGCATTTAAGTACTGGTTTAGACTAGAAGTGAACCAAAACGCATAAACACTCTGGTTATATTTTGCAGTTGCCGGGTCTTCTGGAGTAGAGACATTAGCATGATGTCCAAAATTGTGTTCGAGTGTAAAATGAGTATAAAGGGAGGGAAGCAGAAGTAACTTTGCCATAAATTGGTTATGTGGTTGTGTTCTATGTCCTAATTCATGGGCTACATTTATACCATTGCTGCCAAGAACAATTCCTACGCTAAAAATTAAGCCAGTAACTTGAATTGTAGTAAGTGAACTGAATTCTAATGTGAACAAAGCAAACCCGAGTATTACATACACTAAAGGTAAATTGATATATAATAACCAATTGAAAAAAGGATGGATCTCTTTAGACTCTTTCTCTTCCTGTTTCAAATTGCTGGTAAGTTGAGGTGTAAACAATTCAACAATGGGTATAACGCCAAAAGTGACTAACGGGGCTAGATAGCTAAGTTGAGCAGGATTGTATATGCCTAATAAAGCACACAAGGGGATCAAGTAAGCTGTGAGGTATTTACAATCATTTATACGCATCTCTAAAATTAATTTTTTAATGTTAGCTTAAGGGTAATCTCAACAAGAATTTAAAATATAAATTTATAAAAGACAAATTAAAATTCCGATGCAAAGGGCTGTAAAACAATTATACTTAAGGTTTTATAAATTTTACTTTTACTTCCCGATACAGAAATTAGCAAAAATATTTCCCAAAAGTTCATCGTTTGTGACTTCGCCCGTTATTTCACCAAAATGATATAATGCTTGGCGCACGTCAATAGCTAATAAATCGGTGGTCAACCCTTCGTTTAAGCCTTTTTGAACTTCATTAATTTCTGTTAAAGCAGCTTGCAAAGCACCATAATGCCTTGCGTTAGTCACTATGGCGTCTTGCGAATATAAAACACCTGTATCGACTAAGTCAACCAAGCTTTGTTTTAATTGTTCGATTCCTAAGCTTTGTTTGGCTGCTATAAATTTTATCTGCGGAAAATAACTTAAGATAAGTTCTTGCTGTGAGATACTTAATTGATCCACTTTGTTTGCGATTAAAATAAAAGCTTGGTCGGGAAACTTCAGCTGAAGTTCACGAATCTCGTCTTTTAGTTCTTGAAGTGATACTTGAGGATTTTCAACATCAATTAATTGCGCACTGTCAATTAACCGAATCACAATTTGTGATTGTTTAATCTTTTCGAAGGTACGTTGTATCCCTAAACCTTCAATTTGATCTTGTGTTTCCCGAATTCCAGCGGTATCAATAAACCGAAACCCAATTCCGTTTATAGCTATTTCATCT
>CBFHKB010000050.1:0-15298 GCA_965656295.1 Psychroflexus sp. | reverse complement strand
CAACCCTAATTAACGAGATATAGTGTTTTAAATCAAATTGTTTTAGCCATTGTCCAAATTTGTATGGTTAATGTTTGGTTACTTTAAGTGAACTTTAGGTCTTTGTTTTTGTCCCACAACCCCCAATAAGCACCAACTTCTCCTTCATCACCAGTTTTCCAGGACTCATCGAACGATGAAAAATAAAAGCTTTCAATCCCTGCTGCTTGACACCAGCTTTGTGTGTTAATAAAGTATTTTAAAAAGTTAAGTTCAGAAGGTTTTGCCTCTCCTAAAGATTCTCCTTGACTTGGCCACCCCGTTTCTGTAATAATTACCTTTTTGCCTTTAGCAGCATTTAAAGCCTGTCCATACATTTGCTGCATGTGATGAATGGAATAATCAATATGACAGCTTTCCCAAAACGGATAACAGTTAGCTAAGATTATATCACAGAGTTCAGTTAAATCAGGGTGGACGCTAAACTCATAATAGGCGTCAACATAGCCTACAGAAATATTTTGGGGTATCGCAGCTTTTACCTCCCTAATATGCGATTTTAAATCATTTAAGGGAATATCATCACGGTATAATACTTCGTTACCAACCGCTGCTATATCTACTAAACCCTGGTTACAAAGCTTAATCAAAGCGTCAATTTCTTCTTTGTTTTTTTGAGGATCATCACTAATCCAAGCACCAACCAAGGTTTTTATACCTAACTCTTTAGCGACTTTAGGGACAAACTGGTTACCTTCAATACAGGAGAAAGACCTGATCCATTTAATATGCGGTTTTAGTATTTCAAGGCGTTGTCTTACTTGTTGTTCTGTAATTTCATCCCCAGGTTGTTGACCATCTTCGTACATACTAAAGCAAACGCCATGAATACCTTGATGGAGTAATTGCTTGAACCTATATACCAAATCCTTAATTGGTGTATCTTCAGTTAAAACGTTTTCTTGCTGTAGTGAGGCTAAAAAGTTATGCTGTTGCTTAGTTAATTCTTGTTCTTTTCGATAGGTCATATTTTTAGTATTTTAAACTCTCATTTTGGTTCCAAATTCCCCACGCTTTTCCAACGTCACCTTCATGGTGAATTTTCCAAGATTCGTCAAATGATGAAAAATAAAATAGTTTAATATTTTCTTTTTTTGCCCAGTTTTGAACGTTGATGAAGTATTTCATTGCATTGGTTGAGTTAGGGATAGCCTGTTTAACTTGCTGGCCTTCGCTTGGCCAACCTGTTTCAGTAATGATCACTGGTTTGTCTTTAGATTGGTTTTTTATTAATTGATACATTGTTTTTACATAAGCTGAAGCCTCTTCAATTGGACTTCCTTCCCAGAAGGGATAGCAGTTTATTGAAATTATATCGCAAGCTTCAATTAAAGCGGGATATTCGTTAAATATATAATACGCATCTACGTATGTGACAGGGATATGTTTTGGGATATTTTGTTTAACCTTATTAATATAGATTAAAATTTCAGATTCTGTGAGTTCTTCTCTTAGTAAGGCTTCATTTCCGACCACAGCAATATCAACTAACCCGTCTTTAGCTAGTTGAATTAGCCCTTTGATTTCTCTATCATTTTCATCTTTATTTTCACCAATCCAAGCGCCAACCATAGTTTTTAAGTGATTTGCTTTCACAACTTTAGGAATATATTCGTTACCATTTACACATGAAAAAGACCTGACCCATTTAACGTGTGGCTCAATAATTTTAAAACGCCGTTCGATTTGTTGTTTAGTTAATCGGCTCGTTGTATTTTGATCTTTCAGGTAAGGACTAAAGCAAAGTCCGTGGATTCCTTGATTTAGGCTTTCATGAAATAAATCTTTAATTCTACTAGGATCTATATTTTTGAAATCTAAGTCTAACTTTGCAGATGCTGCCATATCTGGCACCATATCAAGTTTTACATTTTGGTCGTAAAGGTTACTCAGTTTTTGAGGAGCTTTTCGACGGTCTAATTCTTTACTAATTTCATTTACTCGTTTTTCATCTAAATCGTAATTCCACATTACAATAAACGCTAAAGCAGCGGTACCTGCAGGAACAATGATATCTGCAATACGTAGATTATTCATTGTTTCAATAGACTGCTTAGTGATATCAGGGTCAAATCCAACAATACTTAAAATTACACCGCTTAGCACTAATGCTATAGATTGGCCAAACTTGACCATAAGCCAATAAATTGCCCCAAAAGTTCCTTCTTTTCGAGGTAAACCATTTTCAAGTTCATCCAGGTCACAAACATCTGCTGTCATACTCATCATTAGGGTAAATAGGCCACCCATTCCAAATGCAAACAGTGGGATGGGGACAAATATGAGCCAAGGGACACCATCAGAAACATCAATTTGAAACCAGGACATTCCTAAACGATCCAGGTGCGGATTTAGATAATCAAATACAAATCCAAGTCCATTATTTAATGTTTGTGCAAACTCAGTTTCGTTAAATCGTTGGTTAACTTCTATATCAAAGCCCCACCATTTTAAAATATACCCAACAATAGATAGAAATGTTGCGAGTAGAAACGCATTACGCTTACCAATTTTTGTAGCAATTTTTGATATAATAGGGATAACGATAAAAGCAGTAATAATTGCATTGATGGTATTAAACCATGCGGGCCAAGTACCTGCAATTTCATAACTGCCATTGTACATATAAAATACAATTATAAATACACCAAATGCAGCGACTAACTGAAATCCATTAAACACTAAAAATGTAGCTCCGCAGAGCTTCATAAAAGGTTTATTTTTGGTGATTTGAACAATACTTTTAAATAGGTCTTTAAGATTAGAGCCTAAGGTTTTAAAGTTAATTTTCTTGGTATTGGTTATATTCGATGCATCTATACCTTTACAAAATAGTGCTGGTAAAATACCAAGAACTACCGTCATTGCCCCAACTATTAAGGCCATAGTTCTAACACCTTCTGTCTTAGTGTTAAAAGTTTCTGTATCAGGAATAATAACGTAAAGCCAAGGAACAATAATCCATGCAATTTGACCTACAGTGTTTGAGAACCCCATTAAACGTGTACGTTCGTTGTAGTCAGGTGTCATTTCATAGCCTAGTCCAACTAGTGGTGTTGCAAATAAGGTATTACCGATTAAAAATAGAAGCTGTAAAACCATTACATGCCAGAAAATATAACTTTCAGATGCATTATCATCTATTTGCCACATCAAAAAGAATAAAATCCCACTAATAATAGCGCCAACAAAGATGTAGGGGCGTCGTCTACCCCACCTTGATTGTGTGTTATCTGTAATAAAACCCATAATCGGGTCTGTAATAGAGTCAAAGATACGGGGTAAACCTCCTAAAAGTCCGGCCCAAAATGGATCAACCCCCCAAGCTGTTAGTAAAAAGAACTGTATAAAAACGCCTAATGTACCAGGTAGAACATTAAGTATAAAGTGACCTGTACCAAAAGCAGCTTTTTGGCCTATTGGCACCTTATAATCTGAGGTTTGTTTTAACTTAGACATGATGTTATAAGATTATGCTTTGTAAAGCCTGGGCTTGAATTTTAAGTGTTTTAGATTCTATACCAAGTTGAAGTTCGAATACGATATCTTCCATTCCAGGGTTAAAAACAATCACCACATGCTCACCATTTGGGTTGGTGACTGCACTAACTTGGAGTTCATTAGTTGATAAATTTACATCAATGCGTTTTGCTCCAGGGCGAATGTATTTACTAAAATGCGCCATGGTGTAATATAGTGGTGTAAAATAAATCTCATCGTTTTCAGGGTCTACAATAACGGGAGCAACACACCAATTTTTGAACCAATTTGGTCCTCCTTCTTTATCCAATACCATGTTCCAATCTACCCAGCCATCTACCCAATTATTCATACACCCAATAATATCTCTAGCATAACGATAAACAGGTCTATATTTGGGATGTAAGTGTTTTTGCTCTTCTGGAGCCCAATCCCAGCCCCAATCGGTAGCTTCTTTCTGCCAGTACCAATCATCATTTTTCCACTTTGGTACTTCAGCATCGACGCAGGCTTCAGTTTGGATTAAATACTTATTTGGTACTTTTTGGTGCGCATATTGTAAGGCTTCTGGGAATACTTCAAATGTACTTTCATACCAATGTATGGCTGTCCCATCATAGTATTTAGCATTAGCTTCATTTTTGTACATTTCATCTACCCATTCTTTAATGCCTTTACGGTTTTGATCGTAACCTAAAACTACCAAATCACCTTTACCACTGGCTTCTAAACTTGGGCCTAAGTGTTCACGTACAAACGTGGTCATTTCTTGTGGGGTAAAATGCATACTCTCCCAATTATTTCCATTGCCATGCGGTTCGTTTTCTACGGTAAACCCCCAGAGGTCTATACCTTCAGCTTTATAAGCATCAGCATATTTAGAGAAAAATAGTGCCCACGTATCGTAGTATTCAGGTTTTAATTCGCCACCAACCCAATCGTTATTAGTTTTCATCCATGGTGGCGCTGTCCAGGGTGAGGCAAATAGTCTGAAGCCATTTTTAGAAGCCTTCATCGCGTCTTTAATCATGGGGATTAAATCATCTCGATCTTCTTCAATAGAAAAATGTTGGAGCAAGGTATCTCCTTCAACAGGTGCATATGAATATTGACTTAAGGAGAAATCACAGGAGTTCATATGAGTTCTTGCTAATGAATAGTTTGCACCGTCTTCTGCAAAATAAGCCTGTATGACTTCGTCTCGTTTTTCAGGACTTAATCGATTGAGTAGGTAAGCTGAAGATTCAGTAAACGCTCCACCAAACCCTGTAAATGTTTGGTAGGTTTTACAGGTGTCTATTTTAATGATGTGTTTGGCTGTACCTGTAGTGTTAGCATCAATTTTTGTTAACTTATGACCGCTTCTGGAGGTTTCAAATACACTTAGCTTCATTGTATTTTCTTTATTTGAGCAAGCTAGCGCTAAACTACACAAGGCAAGTATTGCAGAGGTTTTTAAAGTTTTCATAGCTTATTAGTTTCATCTTTTTTAATGATTCACAGAGATTTCATTTTTAACAGGCGGAAGATGGACATCCAAAAGAAGATCTTTCAATTCGCCATGATATGTTTTTTCTATACGGTGTTTTCCACGTTTAAGGTCTTTAAATTTCTCTTGGTCTACAGCATTCCATAACGCATATTTAGCTTTACCATCAACGGTAAAAAGGCCAAAATAATTTTCAGACCCTTTTGGATTATGGGCGTCTTTCCAGGGTTCGTCAAAAGCTTCGAAATAAAAACATTTAATTTTATGACTCGTAGACCAATCCCGTATCTTATTATAATATAAGGCCTGCTTATACTCATCGGTAGCTTTAGAGCCTTGTTCTCCGTAAAAGCCATTTGAGGCACTTGCCCAGCCTGTTTCACCAATATGTATGGGTTTATTAACGCCTTGACGCTTCATATAGCTTACTACACTATCGTACTGGGATACGGCATAGTTTAATGCTCGTGTCATGGCATGGTCTATTTTCTCTCTATTACTTAAACTTTCTTCCTTAGACAAAACACCCCAAAACACAGGATTATAATGGGTGTCGTGCATTGGATAGGTGTGTATTGATAAG
This sequence comes from Psychroflexus sp., assembly GCA_965656295.1. GTDB lineage: Bacteria > Bacteroidota > Bacteroidia > Flavobacteriales > Flavobacteriaceae > Psychroflexus. Next base: position 9,707 of record CBFHKB010000050.1, on the reverse strand, counting down.
TAATCTACCGCCTTAATTAATTCATTTAACTCTGCCGTATGGTATTGTGTTTCACCACCACCCCAAGAGGCAAAGTTATCGGAGCTGGTAATCCAAACTTGTGGGTTTAAATCCCCTTTTTGTTTTAAATTTTGTAAATGCTTCACCCATTTTAAAATGATATGTGGTTCTACATAGTAGGCTGTTGCCCATTTAACCATGGCCTCGTTACCAACCGCAATAATTTTCACTATGTCTGGATATTCATTAGCTAGTTCAATTGCTCTAGCAATTTCGCTAGCGTTATATTCACTTTCTTCATTATGGTTAAGTGGTGCCTCGGTCCATGCATTTTTACAATCTATCCAAGCCCCTAACATAACATACATTTCGAAGTTTTGATCTTCTTTTTTTAATACCTTAATTGCTTTTAAAACATTAGCAGCATGAGGTAATCGCACATTATAGGTTCTTAATATTTTTATGCCCATGGCACTTAAAATGCGTAAATCTTCTTTTAATTCTTCAATGCTTGGCTGTATATCTCGTGTGTTTTTTCGATATCCACCATAAGAAATGGCTAAATAGTCTGGACGGTTTAGTATTTCTTGAGCTGTTAGGCTAGGTTGTGTTGCCATACGTTTATTCTCTTTTGGGGCGTTTTGGCATGAAGCCAATAATAAAATGCAAGACAAAAACGCAGCTGTTATTATTGGCTTCATAAGCTATACTTTTAAGATACGTTCATCTAGTTTAACTTCTATTTTCTTGATAAGGCCTTCCCGCTGAAATAAAGACGAACTATATTGATGCGGTAAGCTTAAACCATTAATTGTTTTAGTTTCATTCTCTAGGTGAACCGTCATACTGTTTTGTTGGCCAATAGTATAAATAATTGGTGTTTGACAAAACGTAAAACCTAGGCTTTCCGGTTGAAGTTGAAGTTCATGAGGTTGTTGTTTCACATCTACAATTCTAAAGATGTGGCAATCTTCTAAAAACTCACTTTTTCTAAGAAGGTGTGGCTTAAATTGAAGCTCTCCTTTTTTAATAAATACCCCTAGTTCCCCAAAGCGACTTAAAATGTCTTCTTTAACTTGACCTGTCATCCCTGGTTGTTGTGCGCCTTTTCCTTGTGGTGTATGTGAATAAGGATCAGTTGGAAATGCTCCGTAAAGTTGAGGTGATTTGTGTACACCAATTCCGGCATTAATTTCATAATAATGCTCTAGTAAACGACCTATAACTTCTTCTGAAGCTTCTAAATTTATAGCTTTCAAACAGGTTTCTAACACAGCAAGCTGAAGTTTAGAAACCATGTGCCAATAGATTGACCCTAAGCCTTCGTAACCATAAAAAGTACCTGATCGACCCGTAAAGGCTTTGTGGTTAAATTCATCTTCATAAATACTAAGAATTTTATTTAACTCAATTTCGACTAAACGCTTATGGTCTTCGTTTTCTAAATTTAATAAGGCTTCTTTTAGTTTGTTAGCATTATTGAAGTTTCCATTAAAATGGTAATCTCCATTAACGTCTTTTTGAATAATACCAACATGGTTTTCTTCAACTAAGTGTTGTAATAATTGAGAGGTCTTAACTGCTTTTTCCGGTATCGAATTTCTATCTAAAAAGCCTTTCAGTTTTTTATTAGGGTATAAGAGATAACTGTATTGGTCTTCCCTAAATAACTTGCTTTGTTTTAGGGCATCTAGTAGCTGTAAAGCTGTTGTAGGAGATAAAAAACCAGAACTTAAGACAGCAACTTGACCTTCTAACATTTCTTCTAGATTATCAATGACAACTGAATTGTTTTTTACAGACATTAAGTTGTAGGCATGATATAAGTTATCTTGACGCTTATTTTTGGTGATGGCTTGCTCTAACAACTGAAGTGCATCTTTTATTAAGGTTTTAATTTCTGCTGCGGTTACTGATGCCTTTTGACCTGTAAAACCTTTACTATATACTTGAGTTCTGTAGGCGCTGGCTTCTTGACCTATTTCATCGAGCATTTGTTTACGCTCTAGGTCTGTAAAGCCTGTTTTAGATTTATGGCTGTAAGCTCTAAAGCTATCATGCATGTGGTTAAAAAAATCTGCTAGCTCTCTTGAAAGTTTAATGTTTTGAGTTTCTTTATCTACAAGCTTTTCTAAAAAACTTAAAAAGCGTCTGAGATAAGCTAAAGTCACCATTGAGACGCCATTTCCTACTAGAGCATTGTTAGCATCATTCCACTCTGGACGCTGCGTATTCATCCAGATACCTGCTTCAGGAATAAAGTTAGATAGTTTAGCAAGTACAGTGGCTAGTAGTTTTTCCATTAAGTTAACACGAACAATATGCTCTTCTTGGTTTACAAGCAAAGCACCATCGGCTCCTAGTTTGTTTCGTTTGCTACGAATAGTTAAGTCGGCATCGTGATCAAAGTCTATAGTATCTTTGGGGTTTCTTAAAATATCTTGATAGGGTTTTATTTTATAAGGAACATTGGCGTATACAAATAGGTTTTGGTTAAATAAACTATTAAGATGTCCAGTCTTGTAATCTTCTATAAACTCTAAAAATTTAAGAAGGTATATAATTTGATGGTCGCCCCAATAGCCAATATAAGACCAGGGATCGTCTGGCTCTATGGTTTCCCAATCAAAACCATCTTTGGTCACACGGTAGGGGTTGTAACCATCAAAGGTTGTGGCGTTGAGGAACTTAAAAATCATTCCTTCAATAAATTGTGGATATGAATGTGCTAGGCTTTCCCAGTTTTGGAAAATATCGCGCCAGTTGCCTTCATAGTCTAAGATTTTATTACCATCATCATCTTTTGTATTGATAGAAAATTTGTTCCAAGGACGACTAGGATCACCATGTCTTCGGCTAAACTTTAGAGGGAGATATTCAGTTGCTAATCGTTTAAAATCATTATTGCTTATGTCTTCTATTAACTCAGATAGCACTTGTAAATTAAACTCTTCAGGTAGAGTGTTTAGTTTAGGCTGAAGTGCACTAAAAACTTCTTTATTAGCTGTTTTTAGGTATGTTTTAAAGTCCCAAAGTTCTATGGTGTAATTATTATCAAAAATACCGCCACGCATGACGTTAAACATGGTATTAGCATAGTGTCTAATATCTCTCAGATTATCATTAGAGCGTTGTAAACCATCAGCAGCGGCGTTAATTTGAATAAGTTTTTTAGTACCAAGCTCTACATTTTCTTTAATGATAGATTCTAAATTAGACTTTTGAAGTTCTTGTTGTAATTTAACTACAGCAGAATGATTGTAGTTAACATCAGCAACAATCATCCAGTTTTTAACTTCGTTGGGTTCAAGTTCGATTGTTTTATAAATGAAATATGCCCCTTTTTCGGCTTTGACATCACTTTCGTTGGTTAGAGTTTTACCATGTCTAAAATTTTCTAACTGCAAAGAAGATAATAAGTACTTTGGTTTTGTGATACCTATTGACCAAACTACATTCGCTTTTAAGGCCTCGCTAGGTTCAGCCTTATCAACAGGGACAGCACTTAATGCATAAATACCTAAACCTGATTCTTGGTCTAATTCGTTTCGTTTGTAAGCATCTACTAAATTACTGCTTTGCGTTTGTAAATCTGTTACTACACCAGCTGGTAAAATATTTTGTAACCCATCGACTAATTCAAGGTGTTTCGGCTGTTCACTAAGATTTTCTAAATTAGCTGTTCTCACAAACCCGTATTGATCGCTCGATGACCATTGGTAGCTAAATTTTAAATTTAAGCTATGGTTAATTTCTTCGAAAATGAGTTTGTTACCATATATATTTTTATAGATGTGACGACTTATTTCATAGTGTTCTACAAAGCGATTTGAAAACGGCTCCCAGACGTCTTGTTTATTACTGGTTTGAAGAACTCTAATAATAGTTTTACTACCGGTATATTGTGCCGATTCTGTTATTTTGTCATCTGTATAATAAGGAAATAAAGCATAGTCTGAATTTCGTCTTCCGGCAGTTAAACCTCCATTACTAGCAATAAACATCCAATGGTTAGAATCGCTTACAATGCTCATAAAAAACGGACGTAGTTCATCACTATTAGTGATTTTTAAAAACTTTTCACCATTAATTTTTACTTGGTTTAAGTCACTGGTTTTCAACGATTGATTTTGCATCATGTTGTTTTGGGTCATTTGTATGTTGTTTGTTTCTATTAAATAAGTTTACTACGATTGATTTCAGCTAATCGCGGGTAACTAATCTAGTTTTAGGGTTAAGGACTTATTGGTAAATTCTAACGTAATCTACCATCATTTGCTGTGGGAAAACAGTGCTTGCATCAGGATTTCCAGGTAAATTCCCTCCTATAGCAATGTTTAAGATAATGTAGAATTCACCGTCGAACACCCATTCGCCGTTACCATTAGTTTCTTCATCAACATCACCTCTGGTAATGGTTTGGTATAAGTTGTTATCTACGTAATAATTAATTTGGTTTGGCGACCATTCTATTCCGAATACGTGATAGTCTGTATCGTAACGACTGTTTTCTAGTACAAACTCTTTTGAGATTGATTGCCCACCCGAATAGCCAGGTCCATGAAGGCTACCAAATGCTACTGTTGGCGCGTCACCTAGATATTCCATGATATCAATTTCACCAATGCTAGGCCATTCTTCTTCAATTGTTTCACCATTTTGAGAAAAAGTATCAGGAACACCTAGCATCCAAAATGCAGGCCAGTAGCCCTTACCGAAAGGCAATTTAATTCTGGCTTCAAAGCGGCCATATTCTTGTTCTACTTTTCCTCTTGTAGTTAATCTTGCTGAGGTATAGTTTTTACCACCAAATTGTTCTTCTCTGGCTGTAATAATTAAGTTACCATTTTCAACATTAACGTTTTCGGGTCTATCGGTATAATATTGCAGTTCATTATTACCCCAACCTGGAATGCCTTGTTCTGTACCATCACCTAACTCATAGTTCCAATTGGCTGGATTTGGTGCGCCATTAGTATCAAATTCATCAGACCAAACTAAATTATTTTTGGTGATGACTTCTTGCGTCTCATCTTGATCACAACTATATGTAACAATGGCTATTGTAGACAGAGCTACAGAAGCCAATATATACTTGATATTATTAAGATTGTTCATTGCTTTATAATTTATTAGTTGTTATTATAAAAATAAATATTATCTAAACTTAAATTTGGAATACCGCCTGTTGAGAAGATGATTGCTCCAACTTCATCTCGTGTCGTTAAACCGTTAAAATCAGACAATGGGATATCAAACGAAACAAAGTTTCCTGTTTGAAAATCGCTAGCATTAAGTGTAACTACACCGCTAGTTTGATCATTAGTTGCAAAATTGTTAAATAGCTCAATATTTAGTGATTCAGATCCATTTAAGGGTTGATCTACCCTAATATCAATATGCATGGTATTAGTTTCAGTTAGATCTACAGCTTCTACATCGCTGCCTTCACGCCCGTAAAATTCTATCGCTACAAAGTTTAGCTCTGTATATACAATAACGTTATTTCCATCTTCATTTAATGGTGGTGCACCACCTTGAGTTGTTTGGCCGTCTCCGTTGTAAAACCCATTATAATTATCTACAGGAACATTTGCATAAATATCACTAAAGATGGAAATGATTTCAGTGTCGGCTGCTTCAATATTCATAGAGCCCATAGCAGGTACACCTCCTACCGAAGCTGTTATTTTAGCTGTGTTATCAATTAAACCAGTCTCAGGGTCTAGTTCTCCAGGTCCTACAACATTTACAATTCCATTTTCATTTACTTGAGCAACAAAAGGATTTGAAGTTTCAAAATCAAAATAGGCAGGTGTAAGGTTAACCATCACATCTTGACCATTCCCTAAATTAAATACTTGTGATAGGTTAACGATAGGGAATGAGGTGTCTATATTCCCTTGCAGGTTTTGGTCTTGACCGCCTAGAATTCTTGGTCTAGGCTGCCCGATGGTTCCAAGGTTTTCGAACTTAATTTCATCGAACCAAATGGTGTAGCTTGTTTCTTCGTTATCTATAGCAACTAGCCAAAACATACCTTTTTCGTTTGTTAGTTTAGACGGGTCCGGAATAGGGATTGTATATTTTCTCCATGAAGTATCTATTTGAAGGTTTGAAATAGATACTTGATGTTTAGATTGTTCATCGTCTTGCCCAAATCCAACATTTTCGATAATTGAAGTTTTGGTGGCTTTAGCCCAAAATGTTAACGCATCAAATCTTGATAAATCTCTAGCGCCAGCATCTGATCTAAAAAATGCACCCACATAACTACCATCTGGGTCATTAGCTTGAGGGACATCTATTCGCATAGAAGACGTTCCCAGGTAACTAACTTCATTGTCTACCGATAAAACTTCTGCTTTGGCAAAGCCATCGTTGTAAGGAAAGAAAAAATCTTCGCCTAACCCAACAAAGTTATCGGTAAAAATATCAGGAGTGGATGGAAATGTTGCTAATACAGCTTTGTCAGAAAGTTCTCTTTCACAACTTGATACTATCATAACAGATAGCGCAAGGATTGAAAATTTTAAAAATAGTTTATTACTAAGCATGTCTTTATAATTTACCAATGTTAAATCTAATGTATGTCATAATCTCCCATTCAGAACCGTTCGGGAATCCGGTAGGACTTAAAATGGGTAGCTGATTTGTGGTTCCTAAAGGTGAAGCGGTTGGCTCATACCTTGGCGAAAAATCGTTAAGTGATCTCCAAATTCCGCGAATACCAATTTGTGTAGTCGGCAGGATGTACCAATCTGGTTTTCCTAAGGTGGTTGATAAATCGAGCATTAATTGAACTGGAAAGGTTAAGTTGAAATCTCTATGGTAATCAAATGGTCCCCAATCATTAAATTTCACATCGCCTTTAATCCAATAGTTTTTGTAGCGTACGTCAATATTTGCACCAAACCTATCTGTAACCAATCGTTGAGAGTCACCTCTTGCTTGTCCATTACCGTAGTAAAATGTACCAATAATTCCAAGTTCAGGGCTTAATTTGGAGACTAAGCGAGCATGTGCTTCCCATAAGTCTTCAGCAGGAGCAGAGCGTTCAAAGGTTAAAAATTCACGAGTAGCTAAAAATCCAATGTGAGCGTCCATAGCGGTTGGTAAATGTCGGTATACAAAACCTGCACTTAATGCAAATTCTGCATCTTCAGAACGATTGTTATCCCACTCGTACATATAGGTTCCTGGTGTTGGATCATAGGTGAATAATATTTCACCTGCGGTTGTTTCTCTATTCCACCTTACAGCAAATGGGTCATCAATAAAGTTTCTTAGCCTTCCTGGAGCACCAACATCATTTGGCATAGGATCGACCAAGGGCTTTTGCCATAAGAAGTTAGGAGCAATTTGCCATTTACCGATGTTATATGTAAGTCCGGTTAAGAAGTTACTTTGATTACCACTTCCATTATCTTTCAGTTTCCAGCCAGTGTAAGTTAAGGTCGCATCGGCGCCGCCATTAGCTACAATACCCATAACAGAGCCTTGAGCGTACCAGTTAAACTTACCGCCAGAGTAGGTGATTTTTGCTTTACCACCCCAATTATCTTTTGAGTTCACTTTATCTTCTACGACGTTGCCATTAGCATCTATGTCTTGATAAGTACTCCCGTTTAGTGGACTACCAGCCCAAATACCACCTAGAGTAATGCCAAATTCCCCAAACTCTCTTTCTAACGCAATAGTTGCTCGTTCCATAGGCCAAGGTGGAATAACACCACTTCGGACTTGGTTTTGGTCTAAAACACGGCGACCATTTTCATCGAATTCAAGTTCAGTTTCTAAGTCTCTATGGTATATACCAGTGACATCCCATTTTCCAATTGTTTTAGAGTATTTAAACAACATCGTTGGGTTTGCACCCCACCAAAGCTGAGGACCAATGGCTGCTTTCAGGCCATCTAAGTTTCCTTTAGCGTCTACTTCAATGCCAGAAATGATACCACCATAAATATCTAAGTTAGGACCGTAATTAGCTTCAGGGTAAAGACCAAAAAAGTCTCCTTCGTAACCCCAGTGGTAGTGCCCTGTTCTATAAAAGCCCCTTAGGTCAAATAAGTCATTTTTCCATTCAAATTCGGCTTGATACACTTGAAGGTTATTATTGTCTTGAATAATAACTTCACCGTTTGGTGTTTCGACTGTAATTGGACGAGCGCGATTTTCGTAAAAGATTTCATTGATAGGGTTCTCTGCAACATCACCAACAATGTTGAAATCAACATTAAACCTAACATTTGGAGCAGGCTGGCCACCAACACCTATAAAATAAGATTGCATTTGGTCAAATCCTAACTGGTTTGGATAGGAGTTATCGTCTGGATTAGGGTTATCAGGTGTTGTGATTAAGCTACCTCCAGTATAAAATGTAGAAAGATGTGCTGAAAGCCTGCTAATACCGACTAATTTATTGTTTCCTCCTCCCATTGCTGCTTTATCGCCTCTAGCTTTTAAAACGGCATCCATTAATGAGAGGTTGTTGAAATAATTAGTGATAAAATTTAAACTAACGTCTTTTTCATAAGGGTCAAGTTTGTGTACTTCTTTTAAGGCATAATAAGCTGCTCTAGGATACAAATCATAAAGGCCTCTTGCGTTAGTTGGCCCTTTAGCACAAATCCCGAACCATTCTTCATTCATATTATTTTTACCTTCTTTGAAATCACTTCTGTAGCCGCCATTTGACCACGATGCATTGCTATCATGTACATCTAAGTTTTTAGTTTGTCCATATTTCCACCAACCATCGCTAAATTGAAAGGTAAAACCACCAATTGAATTTTCAGCTTTGCCTAAACCAGCAGCATTCTCATAAATATCCTTCCAGTTATTTACCATGTAATAGGCTTGCGATTTTTGATCTTCTTGGTTTTCAATCGCATTGAATGCATCCGCCCCAAATTCAGTAAACATAATGGGTTTACCATATTCATTTTTTACGCGTTCAAATGCATCTCCAAAACTAGCGCCACGGTACATATTTGTTCCAAGGATATCTACATCTGGACATTCTTCGGCAATAATGTCTAAGAATAATAAATCACCATTACAAATAGCAACTGGTGTTGAGTAGTTAATTTCTTTGATGAGTTGAGCGGCTTCATTCATCAACTTATACATTGGTCTTCCGCGATTTTCTCCAACTGCTCTTCGTTGATCTTCTTCATCTGGAAAATCTTCAGTTTCTGCTCCAGCCCAGAAAAGACCATAATTGTTTTCGTTTCCTAATAAAAATAGTAGTAAGCCAGGTGTGTTTTTATACTCTCTTGCAAGTTGTTCTACTTCAGATAATAACAATTCTTTGGTGGCAGGATCGTCGTATTTAGTGACAGGTGTCCAAACACCATTAATAGTTAAACCGTAGCGACCAAATGAATGATTTAACATAGTATAAATGCCATAATTTTCATAGATATAGGTAATCCATTTAGGCTGAATACCAGTATAAAGACGAATGGTATTAACTCCCATATTTTTAAGCAAACCCATTTCTTGATCAAGAGCTGCTTTTATAATATCGTCAGGTTGATCCCACAGGCTATAATTAAAGTTTTTTCCTCTGGGGAAATAATCCCAGTTCATCCCGTTAATCATAAAGTTGTCACCATTAACCTTCAGCACACTACTTTGGCCATTGTTCACAACTGATACTTCTGTAGATTGGCTCCATGAGTTTAACTGAAAGCATAACA
>CBFHKB010000049.1:0-15607 GCA_965656295.1 Psychroflexus sp. | reverse complement strand
CTGGTGGTTTTGTTTTAACTGCTATTATAGCAGCTGTTATCTGGGTAAGTTCAAATGATCAATTAACACGTAGTTAATACAAAAAAATGATAAACATAGGGTTTGGTCCGAATATTTTATTAGGTATCTTTATTATTTTAGCAGTTTTAAGTTTATATTTTTTACGAACAGTTAAATATGATTTATCACGTGATATCGATATCTTTTTTACAACATTAGGATTAATTTATAGTTCAATTTTAATTGTTCATGGTTGGCGTCTTGACCCAATTTTATTATTTGGGCAAATTCTAATAATTATTACATTATTAGCAATTGGCTGGGAAAATATTAGATTGCGCGGTTTGGTAGCTAAAAATAATAACCTTCTTGAAAAAGATTAACTAAAAAAGAAATTTTAAAAAATGGGCAGTACTGGATTCGAACCAGTGACCATCTGCTTGTAAGGCAGACGCTCTACCACTGAGCTAACCACCCTTAGTTGTTAGTATACAATAACAATTCAAATGACTTTTGTAAACCTTTTACAAGTTTATATTTATGTGTGATTAGTTAAATTTTCGACTTTCACACATAAATTTATTTTATAAGTTACCTTTTTTAAGCGCTAATAAAAGAATTACAATAGGTCCTGATAATAAAATTAGTGCTGATGAAAGTAATTGTCCAACAACTTGTAAATTAACCATTATGATGTCCTTTAAATTATTATTTGTTCAAGAATGTAAATTAGGTTTACCTACCCTAATATATATCATATTTTGTCTAAAGTAAATAAAATTTTACGGTTTTATAAAAAATAAAATTATGATAATATAAGTTAAATGGGTTGCTAACTCAATGGTAGAGTACTCGGCTTTTAACCGATAAGTTCTGGGTTCGAATCCCAGGCAACCCAATTAAAGTTAGTACTGATGTTTTTATATTAAAAACTACTATAATAAAGATAAAATAGATTAGACCTAGAAATGCAAATTAAAAAAGATTTAGATCAATTACTAGGTATTTTACCACCTTCATTTGAAGCGAAAATTCAAAAACATTCGAAAAAACAGGCTTTAGTGGAAATTGTTCTTGATTTAGGGCGACGTCCTGAAGCTCGTTTTCCAACTCATGCAGAATACTTATCCCCAAAATTAGTTACTTGGCAAGATTTAGATTACTCTATTAAATCCTTAAGTCAATTTGCAGATGATAACCGCGCAGGAATTGAGAAAACGTTACATCGAATTAGTTGTATTCGAAATCGGGAAGGGCTAATAATCGGCTTAACTTGTCGTGTTGGCCGTGCTATATACGGTACAATAAATATTATCAGAGATCTCTTAGAATCAAAAAAGTCAATTTTAATTTTAGGATGCCCTGGGGTAGGAAAAACTACTATGATTCGTGAGATTGCACGCGTTATTGCTAATGAAATGGAAAAACGAGTCGTAATTATTGACACTTCAAATGAAATCGCTGGTGATAGTGATATACCTCATGTAGGTATTGGACGAGCGCGTCGAATGCAAGTATCACACAGTAATTTACAACATAACGTGATGATTGAAGCTGTAGAGAATCATATGCCGGAAGTAATTATAATCGATGAAATTGGTACTGAGCTTGAGGCTTTAGCTGCACAAACTATTGCTGAACGTGGTGTTCAATTAATTGGAACTGCCCATGGAACTTTTTTAGGTAGTTTAATTAAAAATCCAACTCTTTCTGATTTAGTTGGGGGTATTGAATGTGTAACTTTAAGTGATGAAGAAGCCCGTCGAAGAAGTAGTCAAAAAACGATTCTAGAACGAAAAAATTTACCAGCTTTTCAAATTGCAATTGAATTAAATACACGAAATTCATGGACAATTCATGAACAGGTTGAAAATTCAATTGATTTCCTACTTCAAGGTTTACAACCTAAATTACAAGTTAGAAATATTGAAAATTTATCTTTAACAAAAATTTTATTAAGTAAATATATACCCAATGATTCCCCTAGTATAATTCAAGAGACCGCAAATAAAAATTGGCGTAATAAGCTCGTTAAAATCTCGAATTCTGATAATATGATACTTCAGGAAAGTTTAATTAAAAAAACAAATATTTTTGGACGTATTAAATTTAAATCCAGAGATTTTTTAAACTTAAAGATTGATAAAGATAACTTTAAACAAAAAAGGTCAAGATCCTTTTACTATGTATATCTGTATTCAGTATCCACATATAATTTTTTAAATCTTTCAAAATTATTAAAAGTAAGTTTGGTAATTACTAAACAGCTAGAAAAAACAGACTATATCATTGGTTTAACGTCACATTTAAAAAATAATAAAAAAATTTTAAAATTTGCATTAAATCATAAAATTGATATTTTATATCTAACGCAAAATAATATAACTGAGATGAATCAGACTCTATTAGATGAAAAAAAATTTCATATTGAATAACTTATTTTTCTTTTACAAATTTTAAAATTTGTAAAAGAAACTTTTTCATTAATCTAATTCAAAAACTTGGTTAAATATCTGTGATACTTTATCACCAGAATCAATTGTTTCTAATGGATCTTTACGTAAACGGTGACGCAAGCATAAGGTTATAATTTTTTGTATATCCTCAACTTCCACCTTAGTACGATTATTGTAAGCAGCGTACGCTTTAGCTGCGCGATTTGTTACGATATCACCACGTAAACCATCAACGTCTAAGATACTACAAATTTCAGAAATTTTAACACGTAAATTATAATCAATTTCCATTGTTGGTAATAATTCTTGAGCATCCGTAATACGCTTAGTTACAGCATCTTGTTCATCTTTATATTGGTCAATCCATTCCTGCGGATTAAGGTCAAATGAAGTTCGTTCTTCAACAATTCGCACTCTTAATGTAGGATCTTTTACAGTTCTAATTTCGGCATGCATCCCAAATCGATCTAGTAATTGAGGGCGTAGTTCTCCCTCTTCCGGATTACCAGACCCAACAAGAACAAATCTAGCGGGATGACGAATTGAGATACCTTCGCGCTCTACTGTATTCCATCCTGATGCTGCTGAATCTAAAAGAATATCTACTAAGTGATCATCCAATAAATTTACTTCATCGACATAAAGTATTCCACGATTTGCTTTCGCTAATAATCCTGGCTCAAATGCTTTAACACCTTCGGTTAAAGCTTTCTCAATATCAATAGTTCCACACACTCTATCTTCAGTTGCACCCAGTGGTAGGTCTACCATTGGAATTTTAATTCCTTCAGTTTCTAATGTTTCATTATTACGATAGCGTGCTAAAACTTCTGCACTCATTAACTCTAGATCAGTTGGATGAGAATTAAAAGGATCACTTTTAACTATATCAATTTTAGGGAGTAAATCTGCAATCGCTCTAATTGTCGTCGACTTACCAGTACCACGATCACCCATAATCATAACTCCACCAATTTTTGGATCAATTACATTTAATTGAAGAGCTAATTTCATTTCTTCTTGTCCGATGATTGCACTAAAGGGAAAAATAGGTAAATTTGTTTTTTTAGTCATATTTTAATTTTTTTTAAGGTAAACGCTTGATAACCAAAAGTCTGTATAAAATTTTTAAATTTAAAGTGTTTTCAATTGGTTAGTTTTTTAAAATCAGGACTTTATGTAAATTTTGGATTATAATCGAACCTTAATATAAAAATCTTAAAAAAAGAAATATTTAAGATATGAAAATAACCCCATAAAATTTAATTATTTAGTGCTGTTCCAAGTCGAATCGCTAAAAGAGAAGGGATAATTGCTATAGCCAGTGCGAATAAAATTTGTGAATCACTAAGCATTTTTTCGTTGAATCCTAAATTAAATATAAATTTTAGTAGAATAGTCTACTAAAAGAAATTATACACTTAGTTATGATATAATTCATTTTTAATTAAACTAAAAAAGAGAATTTTTAGTTTTTATTTAGTTTTTATGTTATGTAGCAAATATATTTTAGCAATTCTTACCGGAAGATTGAATATCTATACATTGATTCATTGCTAATAAATGTTTTAATAAAAAGATTGTAATGTTATCGGTATCTAATAGGTAAAAATATTATTAATATTACACTATTAGATACAACTGATAGATTAATTTTTTAGTTAAATTAAAAGTTTTCGAAATATGAATATATCTGAAATTACATGTGATTTTTTAATTTGACTAATTTTTGAACATAATCTTTCAAAATTTGATATTTAACGAAAACTTTAAATATCAAGAGTTTGGTCAAATGGAGATGAGTTAGTTTCGCTTGTTAAGTTAACAGATAGTGACTGAATTTTTTTCGTACAATTTTCCATTTCTTGAACATCTTCCTTTTGTATAGCCATAGTTAGATCACTAATTAAACTATTAATTTCTGAAATTTTATCCTTTTGATTTTCTGCTGTAGAAGCATCAAGATTTTCAATTTGTTTGTTAGTGTTATAAATTAATAAATCTGCAGCGTTTTTTGTCAGAATTAATTCACTACGTTTTTTATCTTCTTTTGCAAAACCTTCTGCCTCTTGAACCATACGATCAATATCAGATTCTGATAATTTAGACGAACCTTCAATTACAATAGAAGTCTCTAAACCTGTTTTGCTATCTTGGGCACGAACAGTTAAAATACCATTTACATCTATATCAAAAGTTACTTCAATTTTTGGTACATTTCTTGGGGCCGGGGCAATTCCATCGAGTTTAAAATCACCTAAACTTTTATTATCACTTGCAAATTCACGTTCACCTTGTAAAACATGAATTTGAACACTAGTTTGATTATCTTGTGAAGTAGAGAAAAATTCTGATTTTTTCGTTGGTACTGTTGTATTACGACCAATAATTTTAGTCATTACACCTCCAAGTGTCTCAACACCTAAAGATAATGGAGTTACATCTAATAAAAGAATATCACGAACTTCACCCGATAAAACCCCGCCTTGTACTGCTGCACCAATAGCTACAACTTCATCTGGATTAACACTTTGGTTAGGTGTTTTTCCAGTTAAATCTTTAACTAGTTCACGAACTGCAGGGATACGTGTCGAACCTCCAACTAATACGACTTGATCTAATTTATTTTTATCTAATCGCGCGTCTTTTAATGCCTGTTCTACTGGAACGCGACAACCTTGTATAAGTTTTTCTGAAAGTTTTTCAAATAATTCGCGTGTGAATTTAGTTTCAATATGCTTTGGTCCACTTTCAGTACCGGTAATGAATGGAAGATTAATTGTCGTTTCCGTTAACGTTGATATTTCAATTTTGGCTTTTTCCGCAGCTTCATTTAAACGTTGCATTGCTTGATTATCACCCTTTAAAGATATTCCTTCAGCTTTTTCAAACTCATCTAAAAGATGATTAACGATAACTTTATCAAAGTTATCGCCACCTAAACGTGTGTCACCTGAAGTTGAAAGTACTTCAAAAATACCATCACCAACTTCTAAAATTGAAACATCAAATGTTCCACCACCAAGATCGAAAACAAGAATTAACTCATTTTCTTGCTTATCTAAACCGTATGCTAGGGAAGCAGCTGTTGGTTCATTTATAATACGCAAAACTTCTAAGCTAGCGATCTTTCCAGCATCTTTAGTAGCTTGACGTTGATTATCGTTAAAATAAGCGGGGACAGTAATAACTGCTTGTGTTACGGGATTTCCAAGGTAAGTTTCCGCATCACCTGTAAGTTTACGTAAAATTTGAGATGAAATTTCTTCAGGTGTAAAAACTTTTTTTAAGTTACTACAATTAATTTTAAAACTATCCGCTTCTTCAATTAAAGTATACGAAACTTCTTTCAAATCCGGTGTTAAATCCTTTGGATTTGCTCCAATAAAACGCTTTACAGAGTAAAATGTATTATCGTAATTAATAACTGCTTGACGTTTAGCAAGTTGGCCGACTAATAAATCACCTTTTTTAGTATAAGCAACAACTGAAGGTGTAGTCCTTAATCCATTATTGTTTGGAATAACTGTTGGTTGAGTTCCTTCAATTACTGCAACGACCGAATTTGTTGTCCCTAAATCAATACCTAAAACTTTCTGCATATATTCTTATATTTTATTGTATTTGTAGTTGTATTTAATAAACTAGTTATAGCAATTAAAAAATATTATGACAAAATTCTTTTTAGGAATAAATGTAAAACATTTAGTGATTGCTGGTTAAATTTTTTGAAAAAATGTTTAATTCTTATATTTTGTTTTTGTAAAAAATATTTACATTAGTTTAACGTTCGTTATTAACAACTATGCACTCCGTTGTTAAAATCATACTTGAAATAGAAGTGGCGTTTTGTAATGCAGAACGGCTAACTTTAGCAGGATCAACAATCCCTAATTCGTACATGTTACCATAAATATCTTCTGAGGCATTATAACCAAAAGTAAAATCTTCTTGTTCAATTTTTTCCATGATTAAATAACTATTTTTTCCCGCATTTTCAGCAATTCGGCTTAAAGGTGCTGTTATTGCTTTTGCTAAAATTAATGCACCAATTAACTCATCCTCACATAAATTTAACTTAGCCCATTGTTTTAAACTTTCAGATAAATGTACAAACATACTACCACCACCAGGTACTATACCCTCTTCAACCGCAGCACGTGTCGCATTAATTGCGTCCTCAAGACGTAATTTTTTATCTTTCATTTCAGTCTCAGTAACAGCACCAACTTTAATAACAGCAACCCCACCTGAAAGTTTAGCAATACGATCTTGTAACTGTTCTTTTTCATAACCATCGTCAGTTAATTTACTTTGCTTACGTAAATTTTCACAATGTTGTGTAACTAACTTTTCGGTTCCATAGTTTACAATTGTTGTATCATCTTTAGTAACAATAACTCGACGAGCTTGACCCAATTGAGTTAGATTAATATTTTCTAAACTTAAACCAGTATCCTCTGTAATAACTTGACCTTCAGTTAAAATAGCAATATCTTCTAAAATAGGTCTACGACGTTGCCCAAAACTTGGAGCTCGTACCGCACTAACATTAATGACATTACGTAATTTATTTAAAATTAAAGTCGTCAGTGCCTCTTTTTCAACGTCAGCCGCGATGATTAATAATGGACGCTTCGTTCGCGCGACTTGTTCTAAAACAGGAATTAAATCTTGTTTAACAAGAGTAATTTTTTTATCTGTTATCAAAATGTATGGATTTTCCAGAATCGCTTCCATACGTTCGGGATTCGTAATGAAATAAGGTGATATAAAGCCTTTTTCAAAACGCATTCCTTCAGAAATTTCTAATTCAATTGTTGTTGATTTTCCTTCTTCTAATGAAATTACGCCATCTTTACCAACTTTGGCTAAGGCATTAGCAATCATTTCACCAATCTCAAAGTCATTACCAGCCGAAATTGCGGCTACTTGTGAAATCGCTAATAAATCCTCAACAGGCCGAGAATATTCGTTAATGTTAGAAATTAAAAATTGTAAACCCTTTTCCATACCAATTTTTAATGAAATTGGATTTGCACCTGCCGTTAAATTTTTCATTCCTTCTTTAACCATCGCATAAGCCAAAACAGTTGCCGTAGTGGTACCGTCCCCAGCAACATCATTAGTTTTTGCTGCAGCTTGTCTTATGAGTGAAACACCCGTATTTTGAATATTATCTGAAAGTTCTATTTCTTTAGCAATTGTTACGCCATCGTTTATAATTTGAGGCGAGCCATATTTTTTTTCCAAGACAACATTTCTACCTTTAGGACCAAGCGTAACTGAAACTGCCTCAACCATAATACTCATACCTTGCATCAAAGCACGACGTGCATCGTCTTTGTATAGAATTTTTTTACTTGCCATGATAATAAATTTTTATAAACATTTAATAAAGCTAATACAAGTATTTTATTAAAAAAGAAGAGAAAAAACAAGCTTATGATTCGTTATAAAAAAAAGATTCAGTATAATTACTTGCACAATAGACTGAAATTTGTTATATTTATGTTGGTTAAGCCTGGATAGCTCAGTTGGTAGAGCAGTGGACTGAAGATCCTCGTGTCACCAGTTCGAATCTGGTTCCGGGCATTTTTAAAAAGAATTTTAAATTTACGTTGTTAGTATATGTGCTATAATTTTAGAGTATAGTTAATAACAACAATCATTTAGTAAAAAAAATTATAAGGAATTGATAGTGAAACGTTTACTTATATCAGTTAGTATCATTTTTATGATGATTTTTAATAGCCCAAATACTTCATTTGCAAGTGTTGGTAATTTAATAGATTGTGATAAATCACCTGTTTTTACAAAACGTCTTAATGCTAGTGTTAAAAAATTAGAGGGTCGTCAAGCAAAATATGAGGCTGGAACTCCACCATTTTTAGCTTTGGAACAACAAATTAATCAAACGAAGACTCGTTTTGCTCGTTACAGTGATTCTGGTTTACTGTGTGGTAGTGATGGCCTTCCTCATTTAGTTGCTGATGGGCGTTGGTCTCATGCACCCGAATTTATTATTCCTGGTATTATGTTTCTTTATACAACTGGATGGATTGGATGGTCTGGCCGTAAATATATTCAAACAGTCGCAACTACCAAAAATCCTACTGAAAAAGAGATTATTATTGATGTCCCAGTGGCTTTAAATATTATGTTTTCAGGCTATTTATGGCCAATTTTATCATGGGGTGAATTTACTAGTGGTGATCTTGTTGCTAAACCAGAAGATATTACCGTATCACCACGTTAATCTTTTACTACAAATTTTAGTTATTTTATAATTTTTTGGTCATATATAATGAATAATATTAATTTTATTAAAAAAGTTTTTGTTTTTTTATTGTCTTTTTCTTTCAGTTTCAGTGTTTCAGCAATTGAATTAGATCAAGCAACACGTACAGTTGCTCTAGACTCCGCTGGTAATGGTGTTGTCTTAACTCCTGAACAGGTAAAACGTGGTAAACGTTTATTTAATGCTTCTTGTGGCTCTTGTCACACAGGTGGTATTACAAAAACAAACCCAAATGTTGGTTTAGATCCTGAAGGTTTAGCCTTAGCTACACCTAATCGAAATAGTATTACTGGTTTAATAGACTATATGAAAAATCCAACAACATACGACGGTTTAGAATCTATTTCAGAAGTTCACCCAAGTATCGCTAGTGCTGACATTTTTCCAAAAATGCGTTCATTATCAGAAGAAGACTTATTTGCTATTGCGGGTCATATAATGATTCAACCACAAATTGTTTCTGAGAAATGGGGTGGCGGTAAAATTTATTATTAACTAATTTTTTTAAAAATATCAAATACTATTTTATGAATGATTTAAAAACTTATTTGTCGACAGCTCCTGTTTTATTAACTGTTTGGATGTCACTTACAGCAGGTATGATTATTGAAATAAATCGCTTTTACCCAGATGCTTTATACTTTCCGTCATACTAAGCTTTTTCAAATAGCTTATGTAGTTACTACTTTCACTCAAATTTCCTCTATTACTAGAATTTAGCTTGGTTATAGTATATAATGTTATGGTTAAAAAAAATTAATAAGTAAGTAATAATTAAAAAATGACTACGGCAAGATTGTTCAAATTGTACTTTAATTATAGATCCGTGAGAAGGCTGCATCGTAACTATGGTTTAATTAAAAGAATGGTTAAAACAGGTATACAGGTATATCGTAAGGATCGTCAAATTAAAAGCGTGATTAAAGCATGTAGAGAGGTGTATCATGATGATCGTCTAATTAAAACCGCGATTAAAGTATTGAATGATTTTGTTAATTCTGAAAGCTTTCGAGAAGATATTATTCTGCAGAAATATAATTCAGTACTAAGTAAGGTACATGTTTATAGTCGAATATATAGATTTAGGATAAACAGAAGAAGACATGCATTCCATATATATATAGATGAATATAGTTTAAATTTAAATATTGTTTATATATCGTTTAAATATTCATATAAGAAAGCTTTAATTAAAATAATTAAGACTTGTTTTTTAACTTTATTAGGGTAAAGTAAAAGCTAGGACTTAGGTGTAATTATAAATTAAGAATATTGTGTCAGAATTTTATAATAGCAGCACAATTTTTAATTTATAAACGTACACCTAAGTCTTTTTTTTGCTATTTGAAACTAGTTTTTAAACGTGTTGCTTTACCAGAACGCTTTCTTAAATAATACAGCTTAGAACGTCTAACTTTCGCAGAACGTGTTACTGTTATGTACTCTATTTTTGGTGAATGAATTAAAAAACATCTCTCAATTCCAATACCTCCCAAGACTTTCCTAACTGTTATTGTTTTATTTAAATTAGAATTCTTTTTAGATATTACAACTCCCTCATAACCCTGTACTCGAGTTTTCTCACCCTCCCTAATTTGTACACCTAATTTTATGCTGTCGCCAACTTGAATGTTTAAAATGTCTTTTTTTAAATATTCTGATTCGATCTTGTTTATAATTTCTTGATTTTTAATTTGTTCCATTTTTAGTAAAATTTCAAAGTAATAGGGTTAGTATACATTAATTAATAATTATAAAGAAACCCCTAAATTTTTAACTACCACGTCTTTCATTTGAGGAAATAGATGATAATACCTGTACAATAGTGAACCGATTAATGTTTGAACGTTTTACTGAGAAAGCAATTAAAGTTGTTATGCTTTCCCAAGAGGAATCACGTCGGTTAGGTCATAATTTTGTTGGAACTGAACAAATTTTATTAGGTCTACTCGGTGAAGGAACTGGTGTTGCTTTTAAAGTTTTACGTGATGAAGGTTTAAATTTGAAAGATGCGCGTACAGAAATCGAGCGAATTATAGGTCGCGGTGCTGGTTTTGTTGCAGTCGAGATTCCTTTTACTCCTCGTGCCAAACGTGTTTTAGAAAATAGTATTGAAGAATCACGTGACTTAGGTCACGGTTATGTTGGGACCGAACATATTCTTTTATCTTTGTTAGAAGAGGAAGAAGGCGTTGCTTGGAGTTTGATTGAAGACTTAAAAGTTGACCTTGCAAAATTACGTGAAAATATTTTAGCCGCTATTGGTAAAGATGGTCTTGAATTAAATGCTGTGGCGTTAGGTCGACGACGTCCCATAGGTGAGGATTTTGATGACTCAGATCGCGAACATTCGATCCAAGAATATACAACTAATTTAACACAACAATCTCGTGATGGTAAAATAGATCCTGTAGTTGGGCGCGGTAAAGAAATTCAAAGGGTTATACAAATTTTAGTTCGACGTAAAAAAAATAACCCAGTTCTTATTGGTGAACCGGGAGTTGGTAAAACTGCGGTGGCGGAAGGTTTAGCGCAACGTATTTATCAACGTGATGTTCCGGATATTTTACAAGAAAAAGAAATTTTATCTTTAGATATCGGTTTATTACTTGCTGGTACAAAGTATAGAGGTGAATTTGAAGATCGAATTAAACGTGTAATGGAGGAAGTTCAATCTTCTACAACTATTATTTTAGTAATTGATGAACTTCATAATTTAATTGGAGCCGGTGCTGCAGAAGGTGCAGTTGATGCTGCAAATATTTTAAAACCAGCTTTAGCACGTGGTGAACTACAATGCATCGGTGCTACTACCATTGAAGAATATCGAAAACATATTGAAAAAGATCCAGCATTAGAACGTCGTTTTCAACCTGTAACAGTTCCAGAACCAACGATTGATGAGACTGTGGAGATTCTACGTGGTTTAAGAAATCGTTATGAAAAACACCATATGCTAAGAATTAATGATAGCGCTTTAGATGCAGCAGCTTCATTAGGTGCTCAATTTATTGCGGATCGCTTTTTACCCGATAAAGCAATTGATCTTATTGATGAGGCATGTGCACGAGTTCGATTGAGTGGGTGTGGTTTACCTGAGGCAGCCCGAGAACTTGATAAAGAATTACGTGAAAAAATAATTAATAAAGATCTCGCGATTCGTGACCAGGATTTTGAGACTGCCGCAACATGGCATAAAAGTGAAATCGAAATACGTGCCCAAATTACAGCTATTTTACAATCTCAAACAGATTTAAAAACTCACTCAAGTTTTGAATTAACGGTTGAGGAAGAGGATATCGCTGATATTGTAGCGTCTTGGACAGGAATTCCAGTAAGTAAAGTTTCAAAAACTGAAACTGAAAAATTAGTAAAGATGGAAGAACTTTTACATGAGCGTGTAATTGGTCAAGAAGTTGCTGTTGAGGCAATTTCGCGTGCCATTCGTCGTGCTCGTGTAGGATTAAAAAATCCAAATCGTCCTATTGCAAGTTTTATTTTTTCGGGTCCAACTGGAGTTGGTAAAACTGAATTAACAAAAGCATTAGCATCTTATTTCTTTGGTTCTGAGGATTCAATGGTACGTCTAGATATGTCGGAATATATGGAACGTCATAATATTGCGAAATTAATAGGTTCACCCCCAGGGTATGTTGGTTTCTCTGAGGGTGGCTTATTAACTGAGCAAGTTAGACGTAAACCCTATACAGTTGTTCTTTTCGATGAAGTTGAAAAAGCTCACCCTGATGTTTTTAATTTATTATTACAAATTCTTGAAGATGGTCGTTTAACTGATGCTTCAGGTCGTTTAATTGATTTTAAAAATACTTTAATTATTTTAACTTCAAATATCGGTTCAAAAGTTATTGAAAAAGGTTCTGAAAAAGAAGATATTGGTTTTGACTCGTTAGATGAGAATGCTCAAAACATGGCTTATAAAAAAATGTCTGATGCTGTTCATGAAGAATTGAAACAATTTTTTAGACCTGAGTTTTTAAACCGTTTAGATGAAGTAATTGTTTTCCAACAATTGACTCAACTTGATGTTCGTAAAATTGCAGACATTATGATTAATCAACTGTCTTCACGTATAAAATTACAAGGGTTCACATTAAATGTTAAAGAAGATGTTAAAGATAAACTAGCAAAAGATGGTTTTAATCCAGTTTATGGTGCACGTCCATTACGCCGTGTAATTATGAGTTCGTTGGAAGACCCCTTAGCTAATGCTTTCCTAGGGGAGCCTTTACCTAATGGTACTGAACTTTTAGTTGAACTAGATTCAGAAAATAAAATCATTATCACAAACAATGGTATTGATCCTAAGTCAGTTGAAAAACCAAAGGCAGCGGTTCCTCCTTCACCGAAATCGAAAGCTCCAAACTCGAAACGAGGAAAGCCGAGTTTAAAAGAAATGACAATTGAAGATCGTAAAACAGCAATAAATCTTTTAAAAAAGAGAGACGCTTTCGCAATACAATAAAAACATTTAAAATTGTATTCTTATAATCATAAATTTTTTCGCTAATAAGATATTGGATTAAGTAATTTAATCCATACTTTACTTAATTACTAATAAACAAAATTATCAAATTTATAAGTTATGCTTATAAATTTGATATAAAAAATAAATATTCTTATTTTAATGTCACGTTACTTAACCCATAAATCGAAAAAATAATCTTTAGGTTGTAATAGATTAGTGATTTTAAAATGAAATATAGTAGAAATATATTATTTTTTGAAGATAAAAAAATGTTTCTGATTTTTAAATTTTTTTTTCTATTAAGCTTTCATTAAAATATACGAAAAATTAAATTTTGTGGCTCGGATTTTTTATTTTAAAAAAAATTATTAATTTTTATTAACAATATACGTTTTAAGATATATTGTTAATTATTAACTTAATTGCTAACCATATCTTTTTTTAAAGTGAAAAAGGTAAAATAGCATTTATTTTTTTCAATGTTATTAGTCAAATTAATTGAATCAAAAAATTATTAATTTATATTTTGTAATTCAATTTTTATGAAAATACTCGACTTTGTAAAAAATCAATCGGTTCTAACGTAGTTAGGTGTGCTTTTGTTAAAATTTCAGAATTCCGTTCAAAAAGACGATTTGCTTGACGCATTCGTGCACGATCAATAGCATTTTTCATACTTCGGGCATTTGCAAATAAAGGCTGAGTTTTACGTAATGTAATATACTCTAATAAAACAGGTTCGCCTTCTAAAGTAATCTTATATTGGTTTTCAGCTAACATCTGTTTAGCAATCTGCACTAATTCTTCTGCGCTGTAATCTGGAAAATGCACATGATTTGCAATACGTGAAGCAAGACCTGGATTAGATTCATAAAAAATATCCATTCTCTCTTTATAACCAGCTAAAATAATCACTAAATCATCACGTTGATTTTCCATTACTTGTAATAAAATTTCAATGGCTTCAGAACCATAATCTCTTTCATTATCTGGCTTGTACAAATAATATGCTTCATCAATGAATAATACTCCGCCCATTGCTTTTTTAAGAACTTCTTTAGTCTTTGGGGCTGTGTGCCCAATATATTGGCCTACTAGATCATCACGCGTTACGGTTAATAAATGTCCTTTACGGATATAACCTAATTTATAAAGAATGTCGGCCATTTTTAACGCAACGGTTGTTTTTCCAGTACCTGGACTACCAGTAAAGGACATATGTAAACCAGGATTTCCCGAAAATAATCCAACTTTTTTTCTTAGTCGATCAACTAAAAGTAATGCTGCAATTTCACGAATTCGAGTTTTAACTGGTTTTAGTCCAATAAGATCAGATTCTAAATTACCTAAAATTTTTTCAATTTGGCTATTTTCATACTCTTCTCGGACTGAAACGATAAAATCGTCGTTATAAGCAGTAGGATTGTCTGTATTATTCATGTTTGAGAGTTCAGGATATAAAATTAAAAACAAATGAAGATAAATTTGATATCATATCTGCTGTTTTAGATACATATACATTTATGATAAAAGTATTATAATTCAAGCTTCAGCTAAAAGTATACCTTTATCGAAAAAATATGTTTTTGAATAAAATTATAATTTTAATCTGAGCCAAACAGAAACGATTGGTCCATAAGAAATTTAAATTTCTTAAAAAAAGTTTTTCAACATAAAAAAAGATTGATTATCATTAGAAATAAGAACTGATTATCTGAATTAGATAATAAAAACAATTTTAATCTAATTTTTTCAATTTTATTTTTTTTAACCCTTGACTTTTGAATAACCTTTTTTGTAAGATAATTCTCGTAGGAATTATAAGGATAAATCAAAAACCTTAAATTAAATACTAACATTCTGGAAATTTTTAGAGAGTTTGATCCTGGCTCAGGATGAACGCTGGCGGTATGCCTTACACATGCAAGTTGTACGGAAGCTTTATAAGCTTTAGTAGCGGACGGGTGAGTAACGCGTGAGAATTTACCTTTAGGATGGGAACAACAGTTAGAAATGATTGCTAATGCCCGATATGCTTTTTTAAGTGAAATGGATTATATCCGCCTGAAGAAAAGCTCGCGTCTGATTAGCTAGTTGGTAAGGTAATAGCTTACCAAGGCGACGATCAGTAGCTGGTTTGAGAGGATGATCAGCCACACTGGAACTGAGACACGGTCCAGACTCTTACGGGAGGCAGCAGTGGGGAATTTTCTGCAATGGGCGAAAGCCTGACAGAGCAATACCGCGTGAGGGATGAAGGCTCGTGGGTCGTAAACCTCTTTTTTCAAGGAGGAAGTTCTGACGTGTACTTGAAGAATAAGCATCGGCTAACTCCGTGCCAGCAGCCGCGGTAAGACGGAGGAT
>CBFHKB010000048.1:0-15692 GCA_965656295.1 Psychroflexus sp. | reverse complement strand
AATTTAGCACGCTGGGCTACTCCAAACCGATGTTGTTCATCGATAATCGCTAAACCTAAGTTTTTAAACTTAACCTTATCTTCTATTAAGGCGTGAGTTCCGATCAAAATATGGAGATCGCCACTTTCTAAATTGGCATGAATCAATTTACGTTCTTTTGTTTTTGTAGAACCTGTTAAGAGTTTAACTTTTACTGGCAAGCCTTCACATAGTTCGGACAGACCATCAAAATGCTGCTTAGCAAGAATTTCAGTAGGTGCCATTAAGCAGGCTTGAAATCCATTATCAATCGCCATTAGCATACTCATAAAACCTACAATGGTTTTTCCTGACCCTACATCGCCTTGCAGTAAGCGATTCATCTGTGCATTACTACCTAAGTCTTTTCGAATTTCTTTAAGCACCCTTTTTTGAGCATTCGTTAATTCAAATTTTAAACCTGTGTTGTAAAATTGATTGAATACATCGCCAACTTCAGCAAAGGGATAACCCTTAATTTTAGTTTTATGGGTAAGTTTTTGACGTAATAACTGTAGTTGTATAAAGAAAAACTCTTCAAATTTAAGTCTAAATTGAGCTTTGCTTAGTGCCTCTAAACTATCAGGAAAATGAATTGTTTTTAATGCTTCTTGTCGAGGTATTAGCTTTAGATCGGTTCGAATAGATTCAGGTAAATTTTCTTTAAATGCTGGAGCCTGCTCATTTAAAAGGTTAGACGTTAATTTTACCATTAAAGTATTATTTACCCCACGCTTACTTAGCTTTTCGGTAGATGGATATACCGGTTGTAAGGCAATCTTACTTTTATGCTGGTGCTTTGATAATAATTCGAGTTCTGGGTGTGCTATAGAATAGGTGTTGTTGTAGAAATTTAACTTACCAAATACCACATATGCCGTATTTGTCTTTATATTATCGAGCATCCATTGGTGCGCTCTAAACCAAACTAATTCTAATCTACCAGTATCATCGACAAAGTCGGCTACCAATCGCTTACCGCGTTTTTGTTTCACAAACCGAACGCCAGTAATTTTACCGACTATTTGCACTTCTGCCGAAGCTGGAGACAATTCTCCTATTTTGTGAAATCTAGACTTATCAATATATCGATTTGGAAAAACATTAAGCAAGTCCTGAAATGTATATACACCCAATTCATTATGAAATAATTCTGAGCGATTAGGCCCGACACCTTTAAGGTAAGCTATTGGAGTATTGAGTTTTAGCATTGGTTAATGTTTGTATGGTAAACCCTTTTAAGATATATTTGTAACAAATTTAACAACCTATCAAAATTATGGAACAGTATTTAGACAATTTTATCGAATTATTGGTGGCTTATGCCCCAAAAGTATTAGGAGCACTTTTAACCTTAATAATTGGGTTTTGGTTAGCGAAGATGGTATCAAGCAAGGCTAAAAAAGCAATGAAAAACAGAAATGTAGATCCTTCATTGATTCCATTTATTACTTCAATGCTTCTTATTTTAATTAAAATTTTAGTGCTATTTAGTGCTGCGAGTATGTTTGGACTTGAGGTTACTTCATTTGTAGCTATAGTAAGTGCACTTGCCTTTGCCGTTGGCCTTGCCCTTCAAGGACAATTAAGCCATATGGCTGCTGGAATTTTAATCTTGTTTTTTAAACCATTTAAAGTTGGTGATTTTATTAAAACGAATGGTTACTCAGGAACCGTTCAAGAAATCCAAATATTTGTTACCAAGATGACAACACTTGATAACCGTGTGATTATTATTCCAAATGGTTCAATCACGAGTAGTCCACTTGAAAACCTTACTACAAACGACGTTAGAAAAGTACCGATGACCTTTGGTATTGGCTATACTGATGATATTGATAAAGCAAGAGAAGTAATTTTACAAGTTGCTAAAAGTTGTGCTCAGATTGACCAATCACAACCAATTGACGTTTTAGTATCTGAATTAGCTGATAGTTCGGTCAACTTTGCCGTTAGACCATGGTGTAAAACTGAAGATTACTGGACTGTTCACTTCTACATGCAAGAAAATATTAAAAAAGAATTTGACAAAGCTGGTATTGGCATCCCATTCCCTCAAATGGATGTACATGTACATAAAGAAAATTAATTAATTCTAGTATGGCCGATAAATTCGGCCATATTTTTTGAACATTTATTATGCATGCATAATAAAAATTATTACATTTGATACTAGAAATTACTTTATGAAGGAAAAAACAATAGATTATATTCTAAGATCAACATGGATTTCGGTAGCTAAAATGTATCACGAAGAAGCTACAAAAAAAGGAAGTACCATGGCAACAGGATTTGCTCTATTAAGTATAGATCCTGATGGAGGCACACCATCTACTGCCTTAGGACCTAAGATGGGTGTAGAATCTACTAGCCTATCTCGAACCTTAAAAACTATGGAAGAAAAAGGATTAATTACACGCGAAAAGAACCCTAACGATGGTCGAAGTGTTTTAATTCACCTTACCGATTTTGGAAAAGAAATGCGAAACTTTTCAAAAGAAGTGGTCTTAGGATTTGATCTAGCTGTCAAAACTAATATCAGTGAAACTGAACTTAAGAACTTCATTAAAGTTGCTGAAAAAATTCAGGATATGATTACCGAAAAGACCATCTATAAAAATAAAGTCTATAAAAGCATAAACTCGTATGAAAAGAAGAATTAATAAAGTTGCTATTGTAGGTTCAGGTATAATGGGAAGTGGCATTGCTTGCCATTTCGCTAATATCGGAGTAGAAGTACTTCTCCTTGATATTGTACCTAAAGAACTTAATGAAAAAGAAAAAAAACAAGGAAAAAGTCTCAAGGATGTTTCTGTGAGAAATAGAATTGTTAACGAGGCACTAAATGCATCATTAAAATCTAAACCTTCTCCTATCTATAGCAAAGAATTTGCCAACCGGATTACAACAGGAAATCTGGATGATGATATCGCAAAAATCAAAAATGTCGATTGGATTATTGAAGTTGTGGTTGAGCGTTTAGATATCAAACAACAAGTTTTTGAAAATCTAGAAAAGCACAGAACACCGGGCACCTTAATTTCTTCGAACACTTCTGGTATTCCGATTAAGTTTATGACCAAAGGTCGAAGTGAAGATTTTAAAAAGCATTTCTGTGGCACGCATTTCTTCAATCCACCTAGGTATCTAAAATTATTAGAAATTATTCCTGGACCTGATACCTCAACAGAAGTTCTTAATTTCCTTAATGAATACGGCGAAAAATACCTTGGTAAAACAACTGTTGTTGCGAAAGACACGCCAGCGTTTATTGGTAATAGAATTGGTATTTTTAGCATTATGAGTTTGTTCCATATGGTTAAAGATATGGATATGACCATAGAAGAAGTAGATAAACTTACTGGTCCAGTTATAGGACGACCAAAATCAGCCACATTTAGAACAGTAGATGTAGTTGGGTTAGATACTTTAGTGCATGTCGCTAACGGCCTTTACGATAACGTTCCAGATGACGAAAGACACGAACTCTTTAAATTGCCAGACTTCATCGACCATATGATGAAAGAAAAATGGTTGGGTAGTAAAAGTGGTCAAGGATTCTATAAAAAAATAAAACATCAAGATGAGTCTTCTGAAATAAAATCATTAGACCTCAATACCTTAGAGTATCGACGCAAACAACGCGCTAAATTTTCAACCTTAGACCAAACCAAATCGGTAGACGAAGTTGCTAAACGATTTCCAATTTTAATTGAAGGAAAAGATAAAGCAGGTGAATTTTACCGTAAAAACTTCGCCGCTTTATTTGCTTACGTTCAACATAGAATTCCTGAAATTACAGATGCGCTTTATAAAATTGACGATGCTATGAAAGCTGGTTTTGGCTGGCAGCACGGTCCGTTTGAAATCTGGGATGCTGTTGGAATCCAGAAAGGGATTGAGTTAATGAAAGCTGAAGGTTATCAGGTTGCTTCATGGGTTTCAGAATTAGCAGATTCTAAGCATAATCAATTTTATGATGTTAAATCTGGCGCAACTTACGCCTATGATATTGATCAAAAAGAGCACCAAAAAATTCCTGGTCAAGATGCCTTCATTATACTTGATAACATTAGAGGTCAAAAAACAGTTTGGGAAAACAAAGATCTTGTTGCGACAGATTTAGGAGATGGCATCATGAATATTGAGTTTAGAAGTAAAATGAATTCGATTGGTGGTGACGTGCTTTCTGGAATTAATTCGGCAATGGATCTAGCTGAAAAAGAATATGATGGCGTGGTAATTTCAAATACTGGCCAAAACTTTTCAGTTGGTGCCAACATTGGTATGATTTTCATGTTTGCTGTAGAGCAGGAATATGAAGAATTAAACGGAGCAATCAAATACTTCCAGGATACCATGATGCGTATGCGCTACTCCTCAATTCCAACGGTAGCTGCCCCTCATCAAATGGCACTCGGTGGTGGTTGTGAACTCTCCATGCATGCCGATAAAGTAGTTGCCCATGCCGAAACTTACATTGGTTTAGTTGAATTTGGCGTTGGCGTGATTCCTGGTGGTGGTGGTTCTAAAGAAATGACTAGACGTGCAGCAATGACCTTCCAGAAAGACGATGTTGAATTAAATCGTCTGCGAGAAAACTTCTTAACCATTGGTATGGCTAAAGTGGCGACTTCAGCACATGAAGCTTATGATTTAAATATTCTAGAAAGAGGAAAGGATATCGTTGTGGTTAGTCGAGATAGACAGCTAGCCATAGCTAAAGAGCAAGCAAGATTAATGGCTCAAAATGGGTATACGCAACCTGTGAAAACTAACAATATTAAAGTACTGGGAAGACAAGCTTTAGGCGCATTTTTAGTTGGAACTGACCAGATGAAAGCTGGAAAATACATCAGTGAACATGACCAGAAAATCGCTAACAAATTAGCTTACGTGATGTCTGGTGGAGATTTATCTGAAGCCAATTATGTATCAGAACAATACCTCTTAGATCTAGAGCGTGAAGCTTTTTTATCCTTATGTGGCGAACGAAAAACTTTAGAACGTTTACAGCACATGATCAAAAAGGGTAAGCCATTAAGAAATTAAAAATATTCTCTTTAGAATTATTAAATAAAATTTGATAAAATGAAAACAGCATATATAGTTAAAGGATATAGAACTGCAGTAGGAAAAGCACCTAAAGGGGTCTTCCGTTTTAAAAGACCAGATGATCTGGCGGCTGAAACTATAGACTACATGATGAAGCAATTACCAGAGTTTGATAAGTCAAGAATCGACGATGTTATTGTTGGTAATGCTATGCCAGAAGCTGAACAAGGTTTAAATATGGGACGATTAGTTTCGCTCATGGGATTAAAATCTGAAGAAGTTCCTGGCGTGACTGTTAACAGGTATTGTGCTTCAGGAATCGAAACCATCGCCATGGCTTCCGCAAAAATTCAAAGTGGAATGGCCGATTGTATTATTGCTGGTGGTGCCGAAAGTATGAGCTACATACCAATGGGTGGTTACAAGCCAGTTCCAAATTATAAAACTGCTAAGGCAGGTAATGAGAGCTATTATTGGGGAATGGGCTTAACCGCCGAAGCCGTAGCAGAAAGGTATAAGATCGATGCTAAAGATCAAAATGAATTTGCCTATAACTCGCATCAAAAAGCGATAAAAGCTCAACAAGAAAATAGATTTCAAGATCAAATTGTACCTATAGAAGTTGAAGATATTTTTGTTAATTCAAAAGGCAAAAAGCAATCTAAAACATACACAGTCAATCAAGATCAAGGACCACGCGCAGACACCTCTGAAGCAGTCTTGAACAAACTAAGACCCGTCTTTGCAGATGGCGGCAGTGTAACAGCTGGTAACTCTTCACAAATGAGTGATGGTGCAGCCTTTGTAATGGTCATGAGCGAAGACATGGTCAAAGAATTAAACCTTGAACCTATTGCCAGATTAGTATCTTACGCAACAGTTGGCGTAGAACCAAGAATTATGGGAATTGGTCCTGTAAAAGCGATCCCAAAAGCGTTAAAGCAAGCG
Source organism: Psychroflexus sp. (assembly GCA_965656295.1). Taxonomy (GTDB): domain Bacteria; phylum Bacteroidota; class Bacteroidia; order Flavobacteriales; family Flavobacteriaceae; genus Psychroflexus. The sequence goes on along the minus strand of CBFHKB010000048.1, from coordinate 9,671 downwards.
GACTTAAAGTTGAACGATATGGATTTGATTGAGCTTAATGAAGCCTTTGCTTCTCAGTCACTCGCAGTGGCAAGAGAATTAGATATTAACCAAGACATTTTAAATGTAAATGGAGGCGCCATTGCCCTTGGACACCCACTTGGTTGTACAGGAGCAAAACTCTCAGTTCAAATTTTTGACGAAATGAAAAAACGCCAATTAAAGAACAAATATGCCATGGTCACCATGTGCGTGGGAACTGGACAAGGAGCCGCAGGAATTTATGAAGTATTTTAAAGACATTAAATTCTAGCTTCAAGAAATAAAACTTAAGACAAACACAACTTCAAAACATTATGGAAACAAAAGATAATACAACTGAAATGATCCGAGGCGGTCAATTTATCGTAAAAGAAACGAAGGCGGAAGAGGTTTTTACACCCGAAGACTTTTCCGATGAACAGAAAATGATGAGAGACTCTGTGAAAGAGTTTGTAGATAGAGAGATTTGGCCTAAAAAAGAAGAGTTCGAAAAAAAGAATTATGCGCTAACTGAAGAAATTATGCGTAAAGCTGGGGAACTTGGTTTTTTAGGAGTCGCTGTTCCTGAACAGTATGACGGTCTAGGAATGGACTTTGTTTCAACCATGTTGGTGTGTGATTATATATCAGGTGCTACAGGTTCTATTGCCACCGCTTTTGGTGCACATACAGGGATTGGAACATTGCCTATTACTTTATACGGAACTGAAGAGCAAAAGAAAAAATACATACCAAAATTAGCGACTGGAGAATGGTTTGGGGCTTATTGCCTTACTGAGCCAGGAGCAGGTTCTGATGCTAATTCTGGAAAAACCAAAGCCGTTTTAACTGAAGATGGCAAACATTATAAAATCACAGGTCAAAAAATGTGGATTTCTAACGCTGGTTTCTGTGACTTGTTTATTGTATTTGCTCGGATAGAAGACGATAAAAATATTACAGGTTTCATTGTCGAAAAAGATTTAGAGAATGGAATCTCTATGGGTGAAGAAGAAAAGAAATTGGGTATTCACTCCTCTTCTACCCGCCAAGTGTTTTTCAACGAAACATTAGTTCCTGTTGAAAATATATTAGGCGAACGTAATGGCGGTTTTAAAATTGCAATGAATGCGCTAAACGTTGGTAGAATAAAATTAGCTGCTGCGTGTTTAGATGCACAACGCCGCGTGATTGATTCAGCTGTAAAATACGCTAATGATCGTATACAATTTAAAACACCTATTTCTCAATTTGGTACTATTAAATACAAAATAGCTGAAATGGCAACTGCTGCCTATACCGATGAAGCAGCTTCATATCGTGCCGCTAAAAATATAGAAGACCGCATCAATGCCAGAAAAGAAGCAGGAAATTCTCACCAAGAAGCAGAATTGAAAGGCGTAGAAGAATTTGCGATCGAATGTTCAATTTTGAAAGTAGCCGTTTCTGAAGATGCTCAAAACTGCACCGATGAGGGAATTCAAATTTATGGTGGCATGGGCTTTTCTGCAGATACACCTATGGAATCAGCTTGGAGAGATGCTCGTATTTCTAGAATATACGAAGGAACCAATGAGATTAACCGAATGCTTTCAGTGGGTATGTTGGTTAAAAAAGCGATGAAAGGTCATGTCGATTTCCTAGGTCCTGCACAAGCAGTTGCCGATGAGTTAACAGGTATTCCATCATTTGATACACCCGATTTTTCAGAATTATTATCTGAAGAAAAAGATATGATCAAAAAACTTAAAAAGGTATTTTTGATGGTTGCTGGTGCTGCAGCTCAAAAATTTGGAACGGAGTTAGAAGAACACCAACAACTCCTACTAGCTTCTTCAGATATATTAATTGAAGTTTATATGGCAGAATCTGCTATCTTGAGAGCAGAAAAAAATGCTAAGCGTCTAGGTGAAGAAAAGCAAAATGTTCAAATTGCAATGGCAAAATTAAAACTCTATAATGCCGTTGAAAAAATCAACAAAAAAGCTAAAGAAGGCATTATATCTTTCGCTGAAGGTGATGAACAAAAAATGATGCTGATGGGATTAAAACGTTTCACTAAATACTATAATTATCCGAATGTAGTTCAATTAAGAACAATTATTGCAGATCGAGTGATTAGTGATAACACGTATAACTTTTAAATAAACCTATATTACAACTATTAAAACTCACCTATTTAGGTGAGTTTTTTTATTATGCTAAATTTGATATCGAAAAAATATACCATGCGCTACTCAATTCTGTTATTTGTTTATTTATTATGCTTTTGCAATTTTTATGCTCAAAAAAACGCCTACATAGAAAAACATGAGGCATACTTTGATATGCCACGGGAGTCGCTTTTTATTCACCTTAACAAATCTAAGTTTGTAGACCAAGAAACACTCTGGCTAAAAGGTTATGCACTAGACCGTCAAAACAATAAGCTACATCAAAACATCACTAATGTTAACCTCGGAGTTTATAATAGCAAAGGTCAATTAAAAGAGTCGAAAATGCTTTTAGCAAATAATGGTATTTTCATAAGCCAGATTGAAATTGATAGTACATTTACACCAGGTCGCTATTACCTTAAAGCCATGACTCATTACATGAATAACTTTAAGGAGTCTGATGTTTTTATTGAAGCATTTGAGGTTGTCGATCAAATTAAACCCCTTCAGTTACCAAATCAGGAACTAAATATTAAAGTTAAAGCTGAAGGACAGAATTTTGTGTATAACTTAAAAAACAAATTAGGAATTAAAATAGAAAATTCAAATGGCCAGGCTGTAAAAGCAACTATTAAACTCCTAGAAAACAACCATATTATTAAGCAAGTGAATAGTAGTAATAATGGTTTAGCAAGTCTTAATTTTACTCCAGTCATAGGGAACAACTACCAATTAAACATTACTACTGCAGGTGGCTTCACTAAGACACATGAGCTAAAAGCTATAACATCTAGTGGGTTTACGCTTCAGCTTAACAAGGTGAAAGACTATGTATACATTAACATTTCTGGCACTAATGACCTTAAAAACCAAGCGCTTACCCTGTTTGTACATCAGGAAAGTAAATTCATAACTAAAGAATTTAAACTTGAAAACAAATCTAAACAGTTTGCCATTCCACAAACCAAACTTTTTGAGGGGCTAAATACTATTTTGATTTTAAAAAATGGGCAACCTGTTATAGAACGTATTTACTTTAATAAAACTTCAGACGTCGATGAGTTTAGAGGTACTTATAGCGTAAATTCGATGAAAAATATGGATTCCTTAACGGTCAATCTTAACTTTAGAAATGAGGAACAGTTATGGCTTAGTGCCTCCGTATTATCTAAAGAACAAATTACTTACAGTACAACTAATACCATCAAAAAAAGTTTTAGATTTCAACCCTACATTAAGCCAAATAGCTATAAAATGATTCAATCACTGAATCGAAATCTATCTCGAGCAGAAATGGATATTGTTATGCTATTAAGTGAAAGTAAATTCACCCAAAATATAGTAAATTTTACTCCTCCAAAGCGAAATTATAAAAGACAAAACGGTGCAAATCAAGTATTACGACTAAACCAAAAGCTTAAAAAAAATGATGTTTTACTGCTTGGCGTTGCAACTCAATTTAATAAAGAATTCACAGAATATTTAAACGATCGTACGGTTTTCAACTATAAAAATAGATACCCCATCACTAATGAAATTCAAAAATTTGCATTGGTCACACAACAACGCAATTTTGTTGCTCCTGACATGACGTTGGAGCATAAGTTTGTTTTTCAAGATCAAAAAAAAATTAACTTTGAGGATTATGTACTAACGTTTACCCATCAAAATCCTAAAACAAATATTTCAAGTTCTAGAATTATAGCTAATTTTACTAATACAAATGAACTAGATGAAGTATTAATATCAACCTCTAAAAAAAGTGAAAAGAAGAAAAAAATAGAATTAGTTCGAGGTGATAAAGTAGAAATTACGAAAGATGAAGTTAAGCAATTTTTCAAATTATCGGTCTATTTAAGGTATAAAGGATTTAATGTGATAGATCAACAAGGTACATTCTCTGTACGAACTTTTTCTCAGCGTTCAATTAGCGGAAGTAATGAAGTTACAATTATATTGGATGGTGCTCGCTTATCAGATACCTCCTTTTTAAGTGATATACCGCTTAATCAATTCGAATCAGTCACCATCAACCGAAGTGGCTTTGGTGAAGGTGTTTTTGGAGCAAATGGCGTCATAAAACTCGAATCTCGAAGAACCGCTCTATATGGTGGAGAAAACCCAGACTTGTTTACTGAAGTAAAAATTAAAGATGGCTTTGCTCCCATTAAACAGTTTAAAAACCCAAATTATAATTTTTTTGATAAAACTATATCTAAGCAGTTAAATGCCATCGCCTGGTTTCCTAATTTGATCATACCTCAAGATAATACAAATCAAAGTTTAAGGATTTTAGATAACGAGTTAAATTCTATAGTTATTTTTATCGAAGGGATCTCTGAAGAAGGCCAACTTCATTCTTACAAAATACCAATTAACTTAAAACAATAAAAGCTAAGTTTAGCTTTAATATGTTAAAAAGTATTAATTAGCTCTAGAGGTATAATTGACTTGTTAATTTTATAAAAAATTTAATGATGAAAAAATTACAACTATCGTTTTTTGCATTAGTTATAGCATTTGCAAGCTCTTGTAAACAAGAAGAAAAAGCTAAGGATAAAGTAGACACCAAAACTGAAGAGGCTAAGGAAGAAAAAGTCTCGAAAATTACTCTAACACCTTTAGAAGGTTCACCTGCCTATGAAGAAGCAGGTTTAATGCTCGATGGTGACCTTGAAATGAAGGTTGATGCAGGTGAAAACACATTTAAGTTTAACGTTGAAAACTACGAACTTGGTGCCCAAACCGAAAATGCTGGTGATAACCAGTTAGCCAATTCTGGCAAAGGACAACATATTCATGTAATTATGGATAATGAGCCATACTCTGCTCACTACACTCCAGAAGTTACAAAAACAATTAGTGAAGGTGACCATGTCATGATTGCTTTTTTATCACGTTCTTATCACGAATCGGTGAAAAATGGTAATGCATTTGTGATTAAGAAATTAACTGCTGGTAATCCTGCCGATAGTTTAAAAATGGATGTAGATTTTACCGCTCCCCATATGTTTTATTCTAGACCCAAAGGAACTTATAAAGGAGATGATACCAAAAAAGTAATGCTAGATTTTTATTTAGTGAATACTGAAATCAGTGAAAATGGAAATAAGATTCTAGCGACTATTAATGGTCAAGAGTTTACAATTACAGAATGGCAACCTTACGTTATGGAAGGTTTATCAATGGGTGAAAATACGATAGAACTTCAACTTGTAGATAGTAACAACACCCCTATTGAGGGACCATTTAATTACGTAAAAAGAAGTGTGACCTTAGAGAAATAAATTATTACACACTAAGATAAATTAAAAAGAGATTGTAATTTTACAATCTCTTTTTTTGTTTAATTTTAAAAAATGAACCCTTCAACATCAGCCTGGATTCCTAAACTTATCGGTATTGCCTTGGAGCATGAATCACCTAACTATACAAACATTCGCTCTAGTGGATTTATTTATGGAACCAATGTATCTTCTCTGCTTAAGACCTTAAATAATACAAATGAACTTAACTATACGAAAGAAGAACTAGCAAAAATAAACTTAGTGTATTTGCTTTTTGATACCTGTAAAACGCACGGCGCAAAATCTGCAGACCAGTTTATTGAAGAACTTATTCAATTTTATACTACACTCGAGTCACCTCAAAAAAACACTACATTTTCATGGCTTAAATTAAACACCTCTAAAGAAAACAAGCTAGAGAAATTAATTACCAAAAGAGTGCAAACAAACTCTAACTTTTTAGAACGCAATTTTAGTAACATATTAACCAATACTTTTTTAAATATAGATTTGGAGACCTTTAAGCATCATCTCTTATTTAAAGATAATAGCCTAAAGTTTGCGAGTCAATTAGAAGCTACACTTACCAATGTAATTTCGATTGCGTTACATTTAAAATCAAACAAAACAACCACCGAACAACTATTTATAAAACTACTTGAAAGTTCGCTACGCTACCAAGATAAAGCCGTCGATTTAAAGATGGATTATAGGGAGTTAAATTTAAGTTTTTTAAAAACTGAAACGTCTAAACTATATCTTTTAGACATTGCTTGTATGAGTGTATTTAGCGATGAACAGGTTGAAACTGTCGAATTGGAATTTATTCATAACTTAGCATTTCAGCTGGGTCTAGATCTCAACACGGCAAATGAAGCGATTACAAATGTTCAATCGTTTATTTGTTTACATCGGCAAGAGATTCCATTTTTTAACTCCAGTAACCCCATCAAACATTTTTATGACCGCACTCATCGAAGCACAACTACCTTATTATTGCGTAACAAAAAACGCTTAATCAAAGAAATATACGAGAGTAAAGAATTAGTAATACTCTTATCTAAATCTACGCATAGCGAGTTAAGCACTCAAGAAAAAAAACTAGTTAAAGAACAGTTAATCGATATTTTTAAAAGCATTCCCTCTTTAGCAATATTTGCTTTACCAGGAGGCGGAGTGTTATTGCCTATTATTATCAAGTTTATTCCAAAGCTATTACCATCTTCGTTTAATGAAAATTTGGATCACTAATCATCCATACTATTCATCTTCAAAATTTTTGCTTTGGTAAGCTCCTAAATTAGGCATAGTTGTTCGATCTTCACCTAATAAATCTAATGGCACTTGGTTACCTGTTGTTGTGTTTCCTGAAATAGCTGCAGGTGAATCTTGGCCAATAAGAAGTTGATTAGTAAAAGGATCTAAAAATTCTGGCGTTTGATTAAGAATAATATTAGAATAAATCGAAGGATTTGAAAAATCATATAAAACGTTATCTTCAAAGGCATTATTAAAATCATTAAACCTCACTAAGGTGTTATCTATGTTAAGGTTAAATGCTGCGTTTTCGTTGTTTGAAAATTGCAGTTCAATATTTTCATTTCCGTAAATAATACAATTTGAAAAGGTAGCATTTAAATCGGCTACAAAGGTCTGCTCTTGAGTAACGAGTTCATTTTCAATTAAAACGGCTGGAAAATTCCTGAAACTATTTTGCCAGTAATTAACTAAAGTAGAATGTTTAAATTCATATTGGCCTCCTAAAGACAAGTTAACTGCTGCTTGGCCAGCATTATTAATTACTAAATTTTGAGCAGTAATATAACCTGTACGTGCCAACAAGCCCACATTAGACGAGTTATAAATTTTAGTATTTTTTAATTGCAACGTTGGGTCTTGAGAACCATCATTAGAATCCATCAAAATACCAACCGTAGAATTTTTAATAGTAACATGATCAAAGATATGATTGGTACTACCAGCTGTTAACCAAACGGAACTCCATTGTCCTGGTACTTCAGCAAATTCAGGCTCTAGTCGATCACTTTCAAATATAATTTCATTTTCAAGCGCATCGGTTAAACTATAATCACCAACAGCTTGTATGCTAGCTTCATTAGCTGCAATTAAACCACTACCATCGTGAAAATGTAAACGTGCTCCAGCTTGTATATTTAGCGTTTTGTTAGGGGGTACAGCCGCAAAGCCATAAATAACATAAGGCTTTTGGTTGGTCATACTTAACTCTTCATCTGTTAAAAAAAAGCCGTCCAAAAAAACTTGATCACCATTAGCATCAAGCCCAACACTTAATGTTTCGGTAGTGCCATCTTCAAAACGTTCAGGAAATAAAAATACGGCGTCTTTAATTAAACTTACAAGTTCTACTTGCTGGCTTTGACTAACGGAATTAAAATTAATTTGATCTGTGTATAAAAATTCTAAGGTGTTTTGGGCAACTTCATTAATATCTGCGGTAACTTCAACAAAAACAAAAATACTATCCTTTGCTAATATTTCAACATCATTAATACGTTTCCCTGCACGTCCGTTAACATTCAATCTAAATTTTGAAGCTTCACCTCTGGCTAATTCAACCTGTGGAATGCTAATAGATTCATCAGAAGGATTATACACCTTAAACTGGTAAGTGCTTGAACCAATATTACTAAAAACAGTATCTAAGTAAACAGTATCTTTAGAAAAGCTTAAATTACCAGAGCTCAAGGTGGTTGAAAAATCTTCACGACAAGCGCTCATAGCCATTACGGCCAACACAATACAACTAATTTTTAAAAACTCTCGCATACTACTTTTTTACAAGTTCAATTTCGAACAATTTATCCCAGTTTTTACCAGTTACAAACAGCTGTCTGGTGGTTTTATTGTAAGCAATACCATTTAAAACATCTAATTGATCGTGTGGCGTAACCTTCGCTTTTAATCCTCTTAAATCAATCAACTTTTCAACAGCGCCAGTTTGTGGGTTAATTACAACAATACCATCTTTTAAATAGGTGTTAGCATAAATTTTACCGTCAATATATTCTAGCTCGTTTAACCGATTTAAAATAGTATTATGCGTCACAGCTTGCAAATAATCTACCTCGGCCAATGTTTCAGGATCTAATCGCCAAATTTTAGTTGAGCCATCGCTTTTATAAATCCACTGCTCATCATGAGTCAAACCCCAACCCTCTTTGCTAGCATTGTATTTAAATTTACCTAACTGCTCAAAATCCAAATTATAAATTAAGCCTTCGTTAGATTGATAAGTAAGTTGAATAATTCTATTATCAACAATGGTGAGACCTTCGCCAAAATAAAATTGATCTAACTTAACTTGCTTTAACACTTTACCGGTTTTGTAATCCACCTTACGTAAGCTTGATTGGCCGCGTAAGCCAGTACTTTCGTACAAGGTGTCTTGAAAAAATTCAAGCCCTTGTGTGTAGGCTTTGATATCATGGGGATATGCATTAACTATATTATAAGTGTAAACATCTGGCTTTTTAGTATGATATACGTTGATTGTCGTTGAAATTTTATAGGATTCGTTAGCCGAAAATACGTCAGCTGAAATTGAATTAACACCAAGTCTTGCATTATCTAGTTGAAGTTGAAACACCTCGTTGGGCTGCATTGTTTTAGTTGAAGTTCCTAGTTGTAGCACCACTGAATCTATTTCAACTTGTTTAAGGTTAATCAGTTTTAAGTTGAGAGTTGATTTTTTAGTTAGTTCCGCCGAATTAAGAGCCTTTAAGCTAAAATCATTTTTAGTTACAGTTTCACACGCCATGAGACATATCGCTAATAAAATGAAAATCAGTTTTTTAAACATAATGAGGTGTTTAATCAAATATTATTAAGGCTAAAATAGACAATTTAGTAGAATCGGGCCTTGCCAAAATTAAATTTGATTGTATATTTGCAATTGGCAAGTCCTACACAACCAGCTCCTGTCGAATCCTCCAGGGCGGGAACGCAGCAAAGGTAGATGGTCGTAGCGGTGTGATGTAGGTCGCTTGCCTTTTTTTATTCTATACAATCTCATTTTTACATTTTTTTCTTCCTACGATTTATTCGATATTTGCGCAAAAATTTGTCATGCCGCAATCCGTTGTTTTGGTTACTGGAGCATCTTCTGGAATTGGAAAATCCGTAGGTGAATATCTGGCCAAGCAAAATTATAAAGTATACGGCACCAGCCGAAACCCCAAACAAGACT